>CAVCML010000055.1:0-10380 GCA_963603335.1 Bacteroidaceae bacterium
CCTTAGCGCTGATGATACTTGGTGGGTGACTGCCTGGGAAAGTAGGACGCTGCCGCTTGTTTTGGTCCTATGGTCAAGCGGTTAAGACACCGCCCTTTCACGGCGGTAACTCGGGTTCGATTCCCGATAGGATCACCAAACTGACCAGATTCTCAATTGGGAATCTGGTTTTTCCTTAGTTGAAACATTGTATTTAAGTGTTCGCCAACCTGGATTCGGCGGATATAAAAAAAATAATATATAACATGCGCCTGTGGTGGAATTGGCAACGTTCACTTCGTTCACTCCACACAGCTTTGCTGTGTTGCTGTCCGTTTTGCCATGCGAATCGCCTGCGGCTCTTCGGGCAAAAAGGCAACGTTCACTTCGTTCACTCCAGCGGCAAAGCCGCTGCTGTCGCATTTGTCAGCAGATCGCCTTGAAGGCTCTCTGGACAAATCCGCAGCCACGCAGCGTGTCCGCCAACCTGGATTCGGCGCATATTAAAAAAATAATATATAACATGCGCCTGTGGTGGAATTGGCAGACACGCTAGATTTAGGTTCTAGTGCGAGAGCGTGGGGGTTCAAGTCCCTCCAGGCGCACCAAAAAAGGGACTTGAAAGGATCTTAAAAAGGCCGCTCTATGGCGGCTTTTAAAAAACATGCCGGTTAGAATGGACTAACCAACAATTATGCATATCATAACATTTTGAGGATGGATAAAGAGGAGGATAAATGTAGTGAAAGGCAGTGAACTCCAATTTGACAGAACTTGCCATGTATTGTATTCGAAAAAATGCAAAGCGGCAATACAAAAATATATCGCAATGCATTACCCGGAAGAAAAGTGCGAAGAGATTTTTAACGCCGTGCAGATGCAGTTTGCAGAGTGGCTCAAGGATTATAGAACCGACCTTGGAGGAAAGAAAAATTTTCACAACGGGACGGGCGGCACATACGATAACATCATGGTGCTTGCCTACTATGTTGTCTGCCGCGATGTTACGTCTTTTGCGGAAATAGAGGAACTGTACGGAGGAATTTTTCTTGAATCCTTCAGCAAGCTGCGTTTTGTCGACTGCAACAAGAAACTGTTTAAAAAACTGATGTATAAGGCATTTTCATCCGCAAAAAGCAGATGTGACAAGTGGCATGACTATGAAGTGATTGTGGAGCCATACAGAGAAAATGAGCCGATTCGATACCGCTTTACAGCCTGCCCTGTTGCCGAATTTGCCAGGAAACATGACCTCCTAGATATTCTGCCTGCTCTTTGCTCTGAAGCAATCAGGCAGACGTACAGATTCCCGCCTTTGACACTTGAATAGCTAAAAAAGCCTGTTATCCCTTGGTATTACTGGAATAGCAGGTTTTTATGTTTTGTATCGATATGTGCTATTTTTTTGCTGCGGCAGGCGCTGTTTTTATAGAAATGTTTTATGCGGCTATGTACAGTTATGCGGCTATGTGCTACTATGATGTTATAAAAATCATTAAATATAATGATTCATTATGGGAGGCGAGCGTTATGAAAAAATATATTATTGTGCTTATTGCGATGGGAATCCTGCTGTTGTGTTTCTGCATTTACGGATGGATTAAACAGGCAGCTGAAAAAAAGCAGGAGAGCATAAAACAGAAAGAACGTATAGCAGGAGGCGAGACTGTTTTTGCGCGATGCGGAGGGGAAACTGAAAGTTTTGCAGAATCATTTGATGAAAATATTGTCTACAGTCTGAAGTACGAAAGAAATCGCGAAACGACGATAAGCTATAATATTGAAAACAAAAAGCTGATAGCACAGGTTTTCGATGCTCTGTCAAAGATTCGAATTGAAGGAGAAACGAATCAGAGAGCCGAGGATTTCAGGGACGTTTTCACGTTCAGTCTGCCGATGGGGAAATCCTGCACGTTCACTTTTGAAGAAGGAAATCTTATAATTGAAGACAAGGCGTACACAGTGACCGATACCGGTGAATTGTGGGCGCTGGCGACTCAGATTGCAGTAGACAACTGTAAGGATGTGTAATAGAGAAGGCAAACTTCCATTTCCCGAATAGTAATTGTCATTGCAATGAGCCTTTTTTATGTGAAGAAAAGTTGATGTTCAGCAGGACAATGGATGTCACGATGGCAAGCATACCGACAGCGTGGTTGGCGGTGAAAATTTCTCCGAATACGGTGATGCTGATAACGGTTGCCATTACCGGTTCTGCAAATGTAAGTACGGCGGCTTTGCCCGTCTCCATATGAGACAGTCCCGTGGTATACAGCAGGAACGGCAGCAAGGTTGATACGAGTCCCAGAAGCAGACTGTGGAGAACTGCATAAGCGCCGGCGGAAGCGATGATAATGATTCCGCCGATGCGGCAGAACGGGAGCAGCGAGAGTGAGGTAACCAGAAACGTATAAAAGGTTACGGTCAGCTCGCTGTATTTTTTTACGGCAACGCGCCCGAATATGCTGTAAAGACCATAGCCAAGTCCTGAGCCGAGCCCGGACAGCAGCGCCTGCCAGGAGATGGAGACACCGCCGGAAACTCCGCTTACAAGTCCGGTGATAAATGCGCATCCTCCGACTGCGAGCACCAGTGCAGCGGCTTTTTTGGCAGTAAACTTTTCGTGAAAAAAGAGACAGGACAGAACCATAACAAAGCAGGGCCCCGTATAGAGCAGAGTGCATGCGATGGAGAGACTGCTCAGGGTGATGCAGAGAAAATAGCAGATATTAAAAAATGCGATGCTGGCTATGCCGGTTCCGAGAAATATCCAGAAATCCCGCAGATGAATTCGAAGCAGCCGGCGGTCTTTGCGGAGAATAATGAGCAGAAGCCCGGCCGCGGCAATCATACTGCGCAGTTCCGTAATCTGTATAGGGTTGAGCCCCATATCTCTCAGGGTATTGGAAAACAGACCGATGATGCCCCACAGACACCCGGCGGTAAGCACCAGGACAGGCGCCATGAGACCCCATCGTTTTGTAAGGATTGTTGTTTTTTGTTTTGTGTCGGTGTGCATAAGTACCTCTGAATTTTCTTAGTTGCGCTTTTGATAAACCTAGTATAAAATCAAAACAAAGAAAAGTAAAACTGCAAATCATAAAAAGGATATTAAGTATTACTTAAAAGCGGACGCGGCGTAATCGCGCTGTAATAACGGGCAGAAGAAAGGAACTCATATGGAAAGTGCAAGATGCCGGGCATTTGTCGCAGCGGCAGAATCGGGCAGTTTTTCAGAAGCTGCAAAGAAACTGAATTATACACCGTCGGGTGTGAGTCAACTGGTGACGGCGCTGGAACAGGATCTGGGCTTTTCACTTTTTATTCGCAGCAGAAAAGGCGTAAAACTGACATCCGACGGAATGCGAATGATGCCGCCTGTGAGAGAATTCCTTATGCAGGAAGACAGAATATATCAGACTGCCGGGGAAATCAAGGGCTTGCTTGCAGGGACAATAAATGTCGCATCCTATTCAAGTGTGGCGGCTCACTGGCTGGCAGCGGTCATAAAGAAATTTCAGGAGGATCATCCGATGGTTCGAATCAATCTGATTGAAGGAATTCATCAGGAGGTTTGGGCAAGTCTGCAGGAGAGCAGGGCGGAGATTGCATTTATCAGTTATAAGGACGGAATGAACTGTCACTGGATTCCTTTGCAGGAGGACAGAATGATTGCCATGCTGCCGGTGGATCATCCGTGTGCGGATTTGCAGGCATATCCGCTGGAGCGATGCGGGGAAGAGGATTTTATCATGCCGGCACTGGGAGAGGACAGCGACGTTATGGAAATGCTGCATCGATTCGGAATTACGCCTAATATTAAGTTTTCGACGGTGGAAAATTTTTCGACTATGTCAATGATTGAGCAGGGCCTGGGGATGAGCATCATGAATGAGCTGATAACCGAAAGCTGGCAGTGCAATGTCGCAGTGCTTCCGCTGGATCCGCCTCAGTCCATAACGCTGGGAATTGCAGTGCCATCGCTGGAAAGCGCTTCGCCGGCGGCCAGAGCCTTTATTCAGTATGCGGAAAAAATGCTGAAACGGTAAGAATTTTCAGGCAACATTGCATAATACGTCTTGAATATCATGAGGAGTTTAGATATAATTATTAAATCACTTATCAATTTAGAAACAGAAGGAGAGAGAAAATGAAGAAGAGTAGAATAGTTGTTTTAGCAGCTATGGTAGTCGTTCTCGCGTTTTCAATGACCGCATGCGGCGGAAGTGATGACAGCAGCAGCGACAAACCTGTTTACAAAGTAGGTACGGAACCGACATTCCCGCCGTTTGACACCACGGATGAGGATCAGAATATAGTTGGTCTGGACATGGATCTGATTGCCGCAATAGGTGAAGATCAGGGATTTGATGTGGAATTCCAGAATCTGTCATTCGATGGATTGATTCCGGCTCTGAAGGCAGGAAACATCGATATCGTTGCAGCGGGAATGAACAAGGACGATGAAGAAAGACAGAAAGAAGTCGATTTCAGTGATTCTTATTATGAATCCAAGCTGTTCGTTGCCGTAACGGAAGACAACACAACAATCAACAGCGTGGACGACCTGACTGCTGACATGAAGGTTGCTGCACAGACCGGAACAACCGGTGCAAGCAAGGTTCAGGAACTGGCGGATGCCGGTAAGATTAAGGAAGCGGTAATTCTGGACGGACTGGATACATGTATGATGAAGCTGATTAACGGGGATGTCGCAGCGGTAATCAACGATAAGCCGGTAACGGAAGCTTACATGAAGAAACAGCCGGACAAAATCAAGATGGTTGGCGAAGCTCTGAACGCAGAAAACTACGGTTTTGCTGTGCAGAAGGGTAATACGGAACTGCTGGATAAGATTAATGCCGGTCTGAAGAATATCAAGGATAACGGAACATATGATGATTTGGTTGACGAATGGTTCAATAAATAAGGAATGTTCAATCTAATCGGAATAAGCTGCCTGTAACAGGCGGCAAAATAAGTAATTCGGATTGACCTCTGGCCGGAATTCGGCCGGAGGTTGATTTCTTTTGAAGGAGGAGAAAACGTGGATCAGTATATACATGGGATTGCCGTGGCGGCAAGAGGAGTCCCGATAACGTTGATCGTTTCTTTGGTCGCAGTGATGGGAGGACTTGTACTGGGGCTTCTGGTGGCACTTGCCAAGCGCTCAAAATTTAAAATTCTGCGTGGACTTGCAACTGTTTATGTAGATGTTCTGCGCGGAACGCCGCTGCTCGTACAGGTCCTGATTCTGGGATATGGTGTGCCGCAGATTGTTCGTGCAATAACCGGCGTGCAGTTCAATTGGGAGCCGTTGATTCTGGTGGGATTTATCGCATGCGGCGTCAACAGCTCTGCGTATATGGCTGAAATTATTCGAAGCGGACTGCAGGCAGTGGATATCGGACAGACGGAAGCGGCAAGATCATTAGGGCTTAACAGCCGGCAGACCATGCGTTATGTCATCGTGCCGCAGGCTTTTAAGATAATAGTCCCTGCGCTGGGCAATGAATTTGTTACACTGATTAAGGAAACCTCCATTCTTTCAATGGTCGGCATCGTGGAAGTCACCCGGCGGGGAACTCTGTGGGCGTCACAATCTTTTCAGTCGTTTCCGGCATATATCGGCGTAGCGATAGTCTATCTTGCGATGACACTGACATTATCAAGGCTCGTATCTTATTTGGAAAGGAGGATGGCGCAAAGTGATCGAAGTTAAAAATTTATGCAAATCCTTCGGAGATTTTCAGGTGCTCAAGGGTATAAGCGAGACTATCAAGGAACAGGAAGTCGTCTGCGTAATCGGACCTTCGGGATCCGGGAAAAGCACTTTTCTGCGCTGTTTGAATCTGCTGGAGGAGCCGAGCAGCGGGGAAATCTTTCTGGACGGTCAGAAGATTAATGACCCATCCGTGAATATCGATGAAATTCGAGAAAAACTGGGTATGGTATTCCAGGGATTCAATTTGTTTCCCCATATGACGGTGCTCGACAATCTGACACTGGCTCCGATAAAGGTTAAGGGGATGGAAAAGGACGCTGCCGAGGAAAAGGCGCGCCGGCTTTTAGAAACCGTAGGCCTTGCCGACAAGGCTGATAAATATCCTTCATCACTTTCCGGAGGACAGAAACAGAGAGTAGCCATCGCAAGGGCATTGGCGATGGATCCTGAAATCATGCTCTTTGATGAACCGACATCCGCGCTGGATCCTGAAATGGTTGGAGAAGTGCTCAACGTTATGAAGGATCTGGCGAAAAACGGCATGACCATGGTGATTGTGACTCATGAAATGGGATTTGCAAGGGAAGTAGCCGATAGAGTTTTCTTTATAGAAGAAGGTATTGTTTTAGAACAGGGAACGCCGGAAGAACTCTTTGGGAATCCGCAGCACGAGCGAACCAAGAACTTCCTCAGCAAGGTGCTGTAAGCGGAGCAATAAAATATATTAAACATTGAAAAGAAAAAGCCGGGAATTATATGCATAATCTCCGGCTTTTGCACTTCGATAGATAAAATTATTTAAACTGAAGCTGGTTGAAGGCATCGAGTATAGTCTGATCGCTCTTCACTATATTTTTTGCAATTATTTGAAGAAGTCCGATTTTAACCGAAGTATCTCTTCAGAAGTCCGGCGAATGCTCTGCCGTGTCTTGCTTCATCCTTGGCCATTTCGTGAACGGTGTCATGGATTGCATCCAGATTCTGATCCTTAGCGAGCTTGGCAAGCGCTTTCTTGCCTGCGCAGGCACCGGCTTCCGCATCCACTCTCATTTCCAGATTCTTTTTAGTGGAATCGGTTACGACTTCGCCCAGGAGCTCTGCAAACTTGGCTGCATGTTCGGCTTCTTCCCAGGCAGCCTTTTCCCAGTAGAGTCCGATTTCAGGATATCCTTCTCTGTGTGCCACTCTGGCCATTGCCAGGTACATACCTACTTCGGAGCATTCTCCGTTGAAGTTGTCTCTCAGGCCCTGGATAATCTCAGGATCAATGCCCTCGGCAACGCCTACGACATGCTCATCAACGAATTCGATTTCGCCTTCTTTTACTTCGGTGAATTTCTCTGCGGGAACGCCGCACTGCGGGCATTTTTCCGGTGGTTCCGGTCCTTCATAAGTGTATCCGCATACAGAACAAGTCCATTTCATAATTCTTACCTCCTAAAAAATTTATCTCATGTAGTTTTATCTGCTGTTTACCTCGTGACTATAGTATACTATTTTAGTACAGTATAGTCAACTCTTTTTTTGCAAAACTTTTAAATGATTGCAGATACTTTACCTTTTGTGTAAAACAAGGTATAATAAACAGAGTTTGGGCAGGGAAGATTGGAGAAGCAGCATAGACAGAAAGGTGATTTTGTGAGAATACGTAAGATTGCTGCAGCGGTACTGGCCGGAGTTGTTATGACGGCCGGTTTGACAAGCTGTACTACGTTTGATAATTTTAAAGAAGCATTTTTGCAGAAAGAAAAAAACAGCGACGTTACCATACAGGTCGGTGTATATGAACCGCAGTCGGGCGCCGACAGCAAGGCGGCAGAAGCTGAAATTGAGGGAATCGAGCTGGCCCATGAGGTATACCCTAATATAGGAGGCAAGATTGTAGAGCTGATCTACAGCGATAATTCTTCCGACATCGATGCGGCGGAAACGGCTATTCAGGACTTGATTGCCAAGAAACCGGACATCATTCTGGGCAGCTACGGAAGCGTTTATTCCATGATTGCAGGCAAGCCGATTAATGATGCAAAGATTCCGGCCATCGCTATTACAAATGACAATCCGCTGGTGACGAAGAATTACTCTTATTATTTCCGCGTATGCTATGTGGATTCCAATCAGGGAGATCTGCTGGCTAAATATGTTCTTGAACAGAAGCAGGAACAGACGGCCGGTGTACTGCTGCCAAACAACGACGATGTAGCAATGGCCATGACCACGACATTCATAGATCGAATTGAAGCGGAGACGGAAAACGAAGATGCTATCACGGCATATGAAACCTATAAACCGGGGCAGACGGACTTCAGCAAACAGCTGAAAGCCATCCGGGATTCCGGAGTAAAGAGCGTTCTTTTACCGGGAGATACTGCAGATTCGGCAAACATCATCAATCAGGCAGCCAAGATGGGGCTTGATGTTGTATTCCTGGGTCCTACGGACTGGTCGGAAGAAGAATTCCGCTCGCAGCTTTCGGGAAATGTAAGCAAGGATAACCTGGCCTTTGTAAATTTCTTTACGGCTGACACAACCGTCAATCAGGAATCCGAGAAATTCCTCGAAGCGTATCATGAAAAATACGGTAAAGACAAAGAGCCGGAGGACAGCGTAGCTTTGGGATATGACGCATATCTCATTGCTATCAATGCGGTCAATGACGCCGGCGATAATCCGAGCGGAGAGGATGTCCGCAAAGTTCTGGCCGGTGCCAATGAATTTCAGGGCGCCTCGGGAAGCATCACATTCAATACCGAGGGAGATCCGATTCGTTCTGCACAAATCAGCACCTGGGAGGGCAAAAAAATAGTTTCAACATATACGGTCGAACCTTATTGATTGTATTTAAATTATAAGATATTGCATAGAATAAAAAGTGTGAAGGAGAAAATAAGATGGAAGATAAAATCAAGGACGCATTGGCACAGATCAGACCGTTTCTGCAGAGAGACGGCGGAGATATCGAATTCGTAGAGTATACGGATGACAACATCGTCAGAGTAAGACTGCAGGGACACTGCGCAGGATGCCCGGGAGCGCAGATGACGATTAAAGGCGTGGTAGAAAAAATCTTAAAGGAAAGCTACCCGGAAGTTGCAGGCGTTGAAGCGGTACTGTAAGATGAGTGATTTGGAATTTTTAAAACAGGTAAATGAAACGATTGAGGCAAACAAGGAAGATATGATATCTTCCTTGTCGCATTTATTGCAGATTCCAAGCGTAGCCGCAGAAACCCCGGGAGAATATCCTTTCGGTGAAGAAGTTCAGAAGGCGTATGAAGCAATGCTGGAAATGGCTCGCGAAGCAGACTTTGCAGTATATAATGCAGATAACTACGGAGGACATATCGACTTCGAAGGAAGTGAGGATGGAATCGTTGGAGTAGTGGGACACTTGGACGTGGTTCCGGAGGGAGACGGCTGGAGCTTTGAGCCTTATGGCGGAGAAGTAAAGGACGGTTGGATCTGCGGGCGCGGAACTACCGATGACAAGGGCCCGGTAATCGCTTCGTTTTACGGAATGAAGGCTTTAAAAGCCTGCGGTTATAAACCCAAAAAGACGATTCGTCTGATTCTGGGACTGGATGAAGAAACCAATTGGCAGGGCATGGACTATTATCTGGAACATGTGGATAAGCTTCCGGATTTGGGATTTACGCCTGATGGAGATTTCCCGGCGATTCATGGAGAAAAGGGCATTATAATATTTGAAATGGTGCGCAAATTGAAGCCGTTTTCGGGCAAGGGCCTGGAGCTGAGTTCGCTTCGCGGAGGTACTGCAGCGAATTCTGTTGCGGATCGCAGCAGAGCAGTCGTGAGGGACAGTGCAGGCGGCGGTTATGATAAAATTCGTGAGATGATAAAGGAATTCCGCGAAGAGAAAAAATCATCCGGCCTGGATTGTCAGGTTCACTGCAAAGGTATCGGCAAGAGCCTGGAAATCACGGTTCAGGGTGTTTCGGCTCATGGTGCAAAGCCGGAGATGGGCGTCAATGCCATCACGGTGCTGATGGAGTTTTTGGGACGCTTGAATTTTGCAGGTGAAGACATAAATGATTTCATTGAGTTCTATAACACGCATATAGGATATGAGGTGAATGGAGAGCATATCGGATGCGGATTTTCCGATGAACCGTCGGGCAAGCTGGTATTCAATGTAGGAATGGCGGAGTTCGACAAAGAAGCGGCTCGTCTGACTGTAAATATTCGATATCCGGTGACATTAGATGATGAAAAGGTTTATGAGGGACTGATGAGTGTGCTGGATTGTTATGATATAGGGGTAGTCAAAGGCAAGCATCAGGAACCGATTTATATTCCGGCGGATGATCCGCTTATTAAAACGCTGATGGATATTTACGAGTCTCATACGGGCGATCATTCCGGAAAGCCGCTGGTAATCGGCGGCGGCACTTATGCCAGAGCCATTCCGGGGACGGTTGCATTCGGGGCGCGTTTTCCGGATGAAATTGAGCTCGGACATCAGAAGGATGAACGGATTTCGGTAGAAAACATGGTTCGCCTTGCAAAGATTTATGCGGAAGCTATGTATCGCCTTTCGGAGTTGTAAAAACAGAGTTGAGGGAATTTAGCATATGAAAATCAACATTAGAGATGTTTTGACAAATGAAGAGAAAAATACGGATCTGCATTCAGAACACTGGCTGACGGATGCAATGG
>CAVCML010000056.1:0-67873 GCA_963603335.1 Bacteroidaceae bacterium
ATCTGTAAAAAAGTGTGAAAAACTAAGGCTTTTGTGGCATTTGGCAGCATTCATCATCACGGTGCTCCCTTCCCCAGGCGCATAATCCCGAGAGCACTTCCACCAGCGATTTGCCTCTCTCTGTCAAACTGTATTCCACTTTTGGAGGTACCTGCGGGTATTCTGTCCGCAGAACCAGACCATCTCGTTCCAGTTCCTTCAGCGAAGAGCTCAGCACCTTATCCGAAACCGTCTTCAGGTACCGCTTCATCTCATTGAACCGTACCGTTTCATATTCTTTAAGGCAGTACAGAATAATCATCTTGTATTTGCCTGAAATCAGCGAAAATGTATAACAGAATCCCGTTTCTTCAAAATCGCCGCATTCGATAGGGTCGTTTGAACTTTTCAACATGGTGCGTTCCTCCTTCTTTTACTCCTTTCGGTAAGTACCTGACAAAATTGTGAGTACTTACTTTTTCTTCTCATCTTGTTATAATTGTAGCATCAAATCCGTTTTCGTCAAGAAAATGCAGCATTACACAAATCACCCGTAAAACCATCGCGACAAAAGGAGGCTGTTATGATTAAAATCGCCCTGTATCAGCACGCCCTGGAAATATAATCCGCATCCTCTGCACGGTCAAAAAACAATGCCCCGCATCGATCGATGCGGGGCATTTTATATTATCAGTTTATTGTTTATTCATCGTCTTCACTCATCGCTCTATCGAACATATCCATTACTTCCTGAGGCGGAGCCTTGTCGATCAAAGTTACTATAACAGCACAGAGCATACCTGTGATGAAGCCCGGGAACAGTTCGTAAATACCCGTGGAATCCGCCAGGAAATTGAACCACAGCACATCCACAATCGCACCTCCCAGAACGCCTGCGACAGCTCCTTTGTATGTAAATCTTCTCCAGAACAGGGACAGCAGGATTACCGGGCCAAAGGATGATCCAAAGCCGGCCCACGCATTTTCTACCAGGTTCATGATTGCCTGTGCGCCGGATCCCTTGCTGGATGCGATGAAGAATGCGATAACAGCTACAATTACTACGACTATTCTGCCGACCCACAGAAGTTCCTTTTCGCTGGCATCCTTTCTGATAATCGGTTTGTATATATCCGATGTGAAGGAGCTTGATGCTACCAGAAGCTGTGAGTCCGCCGTAGACATGGACGCCGCAATAATAGCCGACATCAGAATTCCTGCTATAAAGCTCGGGAAGAGTTCTCTTGCAAATGTAATAAATACCATTTTCTGCGCACCGACGGTCAGCAGCTGCTCAGCCAGCAGCATTCTGCCGAAGTACGCGATGAGGCATGTGCATCCCAGTGCGCATATAACCCAGACGATTCCTACCGCTGCACTGGTTTTAACCATTGAAGGTTTTTCAATCGACATAAATCTTACCAGGATGTGAGGCATACCGAAGTATCCGAGACCCCATGACAAACCCGTTATGATTTCCTGCCACGAAGCATCAAACACGCCGCTGCCGAAATTACACTCCACAATCTGACCGCTGGCTGCATCCTGATACGTATAAACTACGGAGAGTGCAGACGTATCCATGTCCTTTACAAGCACAACAACGATCGGCACCGCCATCAAGGCTGCGAACATCAGAAGTCCCTGGAAAAAGTCAGTCCAGCATACCGCTTTAAATCCGCCGAAGAATGTAATCAGCAGCATGGCGAGTGCGAAAATCAGCATTGCCTTGTGAGAATCCAGCGACGGGAAGATTGTAGTGAATACGGACGCTCCCGCCACGTATGCGGATGCTACGTAAATCGTGAAGCACACGAAGAATATCACCGCACAGATTACCTGCAGCGTATTGCTCTTCGTCATGAATCTGTTGCCCAGATACTGAGGCACCGTGATGGCATCTCCTGCAGCGCTGGAAAGCTTTCTCAAACGCTTTGCAACAAAAATCCAGTTGGCAGCCGTACCAAGGCCCAGTCCGATACCAATCCACATCTGCCCGAATCCGAATGCCAGTATGCTTCCCGGAAGTCCCATGAGAAGCCATGCCGACATATCCGATGCCTGTGCCGACATTGCGGCAACCCACGGACCCATCTGTCTTCCTCCCAGAAAGTAGTTGGCCTGCGTAGCCTCCTTTTTTTCTTTAAAGAAAAAATAGATTCCTACGCCTACTATCGCAACAAAATATACGATAAAAGCAAGTATTTCTCCAGTCATTTTGTCAAATCTCCTTTATTTTTTGCATGTTTTTATTACTGCGTTTTACTATGTTCGAATTGCTCTGTTTAAATCTCTTATCCGAAAATTGCTCACACAGTATATCACAATCAAAACCAGAACGAAACACAGAATGTGGTCTGTATTATTTTGCGGATATTAATCGTGTTGAATTCTTGTAAGTATTGAATTTTTCGGATTTTAGTAGTAGAATGTATTCCAGTCATTATTGAATATTAAAAATAAATTTTTAAAAACTTTAGGAGAATTTTAAAGATAATGAAAAAAAACGCAAGAAATACCAAAGGAAAAATCGTCTCCGCAGCGTGGAAACTGTTCTACCAGCAGGGATATGACAACACGACGATTGAAGAAATCGTAGAAGCATCCGGCACATCCCGCGGGTCATTCTACCACTATTTCGAAGGAAAAGATGCACTGCTTTCCTCTCTCTCATATCTCTTCGATGACAAGTACGACGAGCTTGAAAAAACCATGGATCCGGCACTGTCTCCAATTGAAAAACTGAAATTCATGAATCAGGAGCTGTTTCTGATGATTGAAAACACGGTTTCCGTCGAACTTCTGAGCCGTCTGTTTGCAACTCAACTGACCACCAACGGTGAACGCCATCTGCTGAATTCCAATCGAACGTATTACAAACTGCTGCGTCAGGTTACCATAGAGGGAAAAGAACAAAACCTTTTTAAAGAAAATCTGTCTATCAATGACATCACCAGAGCTTACGCCATGTTCGAACGAGGACTCATGTATGAATGGTGCATCACCGGCGGAAACTACTCCCTCTGCCAACAGGCGCAGATAATCATGCCTTTATTTTTAGAAGGGCTTTGCCGATAAGAACAAACTCATTTCGCATGGCTTCGCCCCAAGCCATGCAGCGAAACCCAGGATTGAATTCAGGAGACTGCCCATGACATTAAAAAAAGAAGCTGAAAATCGTCCCTGCGTATACATGCTTCGGTGCAGAGACGGTTCCCTATACACAGGCTGGACCAACAATTTTGAAAAAAGGCTGAAAGCTCATCAAAGCGGCAGGGGAGCAAAATACACAAGAAGTCATCTGCCTGTGGAAGCCGTTTATCTGGAATATCTGCCGGATAAAATTTCAGCAACACGGCGTGAAGCGGAAATAAAAAAACTGCGGGCGGAGCAGAAGCGAAAGCTGCTGGACTCCCCCCGCAACGAACTTTTTCCAAAAAATTGCGGCTAGACATTTCTAACCGCAACCATATTATGTAATACCACCTTTTAATTGCCAATACTATTTTATGCGGGATTTTTATTCCGCAAACTGGCTGTTGTACAGATTCGTGTAGAATCCGTTCTGTGCCAGCAGGCTTTCATGGGTTCCCTGCTCAATGATATCGCCGTGATTCATTACCAGAATGTGATCCGCATCTTTGATCGTGGATAAACGATGAGCGATGATGAAGCTTGTACGTCCCTTCATCAGATTGCCCATAGCCTGCTGTATCATCACTTCCGTTCTCGTATCAACAGAGCTCGTCGCTTCATCCAGAATCATAATCGGTGTGTCCGCCAAAATCGCCCGCGCAATAGTCAAAAGCTGTTTCTGACCCTGTGAGATATTGTTGGCCTCTTCATTGATTTCCATATCGTAGCCCTTCGGCTGCGTACGGATAAAGTGATCTATGTGTGCAGCCTTTGCGGCAGCCTCCACCTCTTCATCCGTCGCATCACGTCTGCCGTAACGGATATTATCGCGTATCGTACCGTTGTTCAGCCAGGTATCCTGCAGTACCATGCCGAACATCCGGCGCAGATTGGCTCGGGAGAAATCTTTGATATCGTGATTGTCCACCCGTATGCATCCGCCGTTCAGCTCATAAAAGCGCATCAGCAGCTTTACGATGGTTGTCTTGCCGGCTCCCGTCGGTCCTACGATAGCGACCCGCTGACCCGGCTGCGCCGTAAAGCTGAAATCATTGATAACAGGCTCCGCCTCATCATATCCGAACGACACATGTTCGAAGGAAACTTTGCCGCGAACATCCTCGGGCTCGATTCTGCAGGCAGGCGTGTTCTCAAGATCAACTTCCTCTTCTTCGTCAATCAGCTCAAATACGCGCTCCGCTGCAGCCGCAGTCGACTGAAGCTGGTTCGCCACATTTGCCACCTGCGAAATAGGCTGGTTGAAACTTCTCACATACTGAATGAATGCCTGTATGTCACCGATTGACACCTTGCCGTTGATGGCGAGATATCCGCCGAGCAGACAAACGGCTACATATGCCAGATTCCCGATCAGCATAGTAATCGGCATCATGATGCCTGACAGAAACTGAGATTTCCATCCGGATTCACACAGCTTATCATTGTATTCATCAAAAACTTCCCGGGAGTCCTTTTCGCGGTTGAACGCCTTAATGATGTCGTGGCCCGTATACATTTCTTCCACATGTCCGTTGACATATCCCAGATATTTCTGCTGGTTCTTAAAATGTCCCTGCGACTTGGCGACCACCAGTTTGATTACCAGCATGGAAAGCGGCAGCACAACAAGTGCCGTTATCGTCATAATCAAGCTGATTCTCAGCATCATGATAAAAATACCTATGATGGTTGTAAAACTGGTAATCATCTGGGTCAAGCTCGTAGATAACGTCTGGTTGACCGTTTCGATGTCGTTTACCATACGGCTCTGTATCTCTCCGTGCGTCTGCTTGTCAAAATATTTAAGCGGCAGACGATCCAGTTTTTTTGACATGCCGTCACGCAGCTCGTAGATAACCTTCTGAGACACATCCGCCATAAGCCAGCCCTGCATCACTCCAAACAGCAGGCACAGCCCATACATGCCGAGCAGCAGCATCAGAATTCGGAACAGTCCCTCAAAATCTATCCCGGCTCCGCTCATCAGGCCTTCTACCACCTTATCCGTAGCATTCCCCAGAATCGTCGGGGATATAATATTAAACACCGTACTTGCAATTGCGAAAACGAATACAGCCAGCAGCGCGAACTTGTGAGGCGCCAGATATGTCAGCAGTTTTTTCATTGTGCCTTTAAAATCCTTTGCCTTTTCACCCGGCATCATCTTGCCGCCGGGTCCGCCCGGACCATTGCGCTTCTTTCTGCGCATACCGCCGGGGCGTTCCGAAACGCCTGGATTGCCTTCAGGCCGCATCTGCTGTTTTGTCATATTTGAATCTGCCATTACTTCCGCCCCCTTTCCAGTTCTTCTTCGCTCAGCTGCGACAGCGCAATTTCCTTGTATACCGTGCAGGATTTCATCAGTTCATCATGGGTGCCGATGCCGGCCATGCGGCCCTCATCCATTACGATAATCTGATCCGCATCAAGCACCGTGTTGATACGCTGTGCCACGATGATAATTGTACTGTCGCCCACTTTTTCCTTCAAAGCCTTCCTAAGCACCTGATCTGTCTTGAAATCCAGTGCCGAAAAGCTGTCGTCAAACAAATATACTCTTGCTTTTTTCACCAATGCTCTGGCGATGGAAAGTCTCTGTTTCTGGCCGCCGGATACGTTGGTTCCGCCCTGAGAAACATCCTCCTGCAGTCCGTTTTCTTTCGTCCTGATAAACTCCATGGCCTGAGCCGTCTCCGCCGCTTCAATCATCTCATCATCAGTCGCATCATCCTTGCCGTACTGCAGATTGGATGCTATGGTTCCCGAAAAAAGCACTCCCTTCTGAGGCACATATCCGATCTGCTCCCGCAATTCTTCCTGTGTGATGTCACGAATATCCATGCCGTCTATTCGAACCGCACCTTCCGTCGCATCATAAAACCGAGGAATCAGATTGAGTATGGTTGATTTTCCGCTTCCCGTACTTCCGATAATAGCTGTCGTCTGACCCGGTTTCGCCGTAAATGATATGTCATCCAGCGTCTTTTCGTCGGCATCCGGATATGCAAAGGACACATGATCGAATGAAATTTCTCCTCTCGGCTTCTGCAAAGTCTTCGGCTCCTTCGGATCTTCAATCTGCGGATTTACATCTATCACTTCACCGATACGCTGCATCGATACAGCCGCACGAGGCAGCATGATAAACATCATGGTAATATAAAGGAATGACATGATAACATGCATCGCATACTGCAGATATGCGAGCATATCTCCGATCATCAGGCTCTGAGAGTCCACAAGATGTGCACCTGCCCACACGATAAGAACGCATACCCCATTCATTACAAACATCAGTGCCGGCATCATAAACGACATTGCCTTATTGACAAACAGATTTATTTTCTTCAGATCTTCATTTGCATCATCAAAACGCCGTTCCTCAATCTGTTCCGTCGTAAACGCCCTTATAACCAGAAGCCCTGACAGGCGTTCCTTCATAATCAGGGTGATTCTGTCCAGTTTTTCCTGCAGCACCTTGAATTTCGGCAGTATTATGAAAAACGACAGCAGCATGATAACGACTATAACCGCCAGCGCCACACCTACCGTCCAGGATAACGAGACACTTGTCTGCAGAGCCTTGATAACCGCACCTATTCCCATAATCGGTGCAAAGCATGCAAGCCGCAGCGTCAGCACTGTCGTCTGCTGCACCATCTGCACATCGTTGGTGGAACGCGTAATCAGCGATGCCGTGGAAAATTCCGAGAACTCTGCCGACGAAAATTCCGTTACCTTCTCAAACAGCGCACCGCGGATTCTGCGGGCAGAACCTGCCGCTGTCCGCGCAGACAGATAACTTCCCACTATGGAACACACTACACTTCCGCAGGATACCAGAATCATAACCAGTCCGATTCTCCTGATATAGTCCATATTCCCTTTAACTATTCCATTGTTTATAATATCCGACATGTATCCCGGCAGTGCCAGCTCACACATAGCCTCTCCGAAGAGAAAAGCCAGGATAGCCGCAATCATCGGAATGTACGATTTATAATACTTAAAAACCGTCCTCATAAACTCTTATCCTCCTCTATATATTGTTTCATATTATCGGTAATGCGCAGCAGAAGCCGCTGAAATGTTTCAATTTCCTCCGCTGTTAAAGATTCTTCGAATGCCCGTTCCATTCTATCTATGTCATTTTTACAGAATTCCATCACTTCTCCCGCAAGCTCTGTCGGGAACAGGCAGTACGCCCGGCGATCATCCGGATTCTGCTCTCGCCTCACATATCCGAGCTCTTCCATACGACGAACGGATTTGGCTATAGCTCCCTTGTCGATCTGATAGTACTGCACCAGCGCTTCCTGTGAAATTCCGGGATTTTCATAGATTCGATTCAAGTACCTGCTCTGTGCACCCGACAGATGAAATCTGCGAATCATTCGGTCATTTATTGTCTTTCCATGCCGATAAATTATGGAAAAACACCTTCCGTATGAAAAATGTTTCGACTTATCATCCATATTCATTATCCTCCATTAGTTGCACTGACAACTATTTTATCACGAAAGCATTAGTTGTCAAGACAACTTTTTAATTCTTCACCGAATATGCAGATTCTTCACAAAATCTGCATATTTTTATAACAAAAGCTTAATTTCACATTCGAGGGGTTGACAATCAATATGCATTAGTTTACAATCATGGCGTGTTTTATTCGAATAGAAACCAAGGAGGTTATTTTATTATGGCAACTAAAGACGCAGTTCTGCTCGCACTGCAAAACAGCAGGGATTCTTTCCTCTCCGGGGAAGAGCTTTCCAATCAGCTCAGCGTTTCCCGCTCCGCGGTCTGGAAAGCGATTAAAGTCCTTCGGGAAGAAGGTCATCCCATCGAGGCGGTTACCAACCGCGGCTACATGCTGCTGGCGGACAGCTGGGCCATCACAGCAGACAGCCTGCGGGCATGCCTGCCGTCACAATATAAAAAACTCGATTTAAATATCTATGATACTATCGATTCCACGAATTTAAAAGCCAGACAACTGGCATCGGAAGGTGCATCTCACGGTACGGTCGTCATGGCCAAGCAGCAGACCAGCGGCAGAGGCCGTCTTGGGCGCAGCTTTTTCTCTCCCCGCGAGGGAATCTATCTGAGCATTGTCATCAAGCCGGATTTTGATGTGCGCAAATCGGTTCTCGTAACTTCGGCAGCAGCGGCAGCCGTTGCCCTTGCCATCGAAAAAATCTGCGGATTGGACGCAAAGATCAAATGGGTAAACGATATCTATATCGGCAGCAAAAAGGTCTGCGGCATTATCACCGAAGGCATGACCAATTTTGAAACCGGACAGATAGAACATCTGATTCTGGGAATCGGCATCAACACTACCGTCAAAGACTTTCCGGCGGATCTTCTTGAAACCGCCGGGGCGGTTGAAGGGAACTACTCTAAATCCGCACTTGCCGCCGAAATCATCACGCTGGTGCTGGAATACATCAAAGATCTTGATTGTGCTTCCTTTATGTCAATCTATAAAGAAAGAAGTCTGGTCATCGGCAAAACCATAACCGTTTACCGGGGGCGCTATAAAATCCGGCCGGAAGATGAAATCCCGGGCGTTCCTGCCCGAGTACTGGACATCGACGACGATGGCGGGCTTGTTGTCCTCTATGCCGACGGCCGCCAAGAAAAACTTGTTTCGGGAGAAATCACTGTTCGATTTTAGATTTTAATACGCTACGCTATATTACAGAAAGGAATGATCAGCATGCAGCAGACAGAACAAAAGCGATATAAAAAAACGACAGCACTGGTACTCTGCGGAGTCTTTGCTGCCATCATGGCAATATGCTCCTTTATCACCATCCCTCTCGGCTTCACACCGATTCCAATTAACCTGGCTACACTGGGAGTCTTTCTCACCGGCGGTATCCTGGGCAAAAAATACGGATCCATCAGTATAGCGGTCTACATCCTTCTCGGAGCCGCAGGCGTTCCGGTATTCGCCGGATTTAAAGGAGGGCTAGGAGTGATTGCCGGACCGACGGGAGGTTACATTGTCGGCTATCTGGCTGCAGCATTTCTCATCGGATTGCTGACGGAGCTGATTTTCCGCCGCACTTTCGCAAAAAAAGCATCCGGCTCCGGCAAGGGAAAATCTTACGAAGCGAAAATGCATACGCTGCGCTTTGCCGAACTCATTCTGGCCATTATCGCAGGGCTTATCGTCTGTTATGCTCTGGGAACCGCCTGGTTTATGATCAGCACCGGCTCAGGCTTCGGCGCCGCAATGATTTCCTGCGTCATTCCTTTCCTTCCGGGTGATGCCGTAAAGATTATTGCAGGGGCATTGCTGGTGCAAAAACTAAGGCCTCTGATTTCATTGAAATGACAATTGCCGGTCTTTATCAGAATGACATTGTCTTTTCAAGAAACCTTCACAATAGCATACACAAAACCTACATATTCGATTGCTATTATATAGGCACAGCAAAGGACAACACACTTTGCTGAGAAACAAATGGATTACAAGGGCTGTCGAAAAAGTTAAAAACACTTCTTCTTCTCAAATCCCCAAAAAAACACCGACAGTCCTTCCATTAAAACCAATAATCCATTTTTTCATAGGATTACACCTCCTACATAATGTAAATGATGATGATTAAGAGAAACAAACGACAAAAGGGAGAAACTTCATAAAAAGTTTTCTCCCTTTTGTCATTCATATAGATTTCAAACCGTTTTTCTACTGTTCATGAATTCTCTTGCCCGTCATGTGTTCAATGGTAACTTCCAGCACCTGTGCCTTTGCTGAATCTTTAGCCATCTCCTTTTCAACTTCCTCAAGGTCCGGATAGCATTTGATTCCGATCTGACGGAGCTTCTCCATTGATTCGTCATTGCTCGGAAGCAGCTTAATCCTGCCGAATATAATCACACTGTTGAACGTAAGCGCCCATTCGCCGTCTGCGTGAATACCTTTATCTATTACGCTGAATGAAACTTTGTCATTGGCTTTTGCCGCATCGATTTTATGTCCTTCCTTTGCACAATGAAAATATAATTTATTCGATTCCTCGTCATAATAGAAATCCATCGGGACGCCGTACGGATACCCATCATCTCCATGCAGTGAAAGTACACCTCGCCATTCCTCCCGTAAAACTTTGCGGCATTCCTCCTCCGAAAGCTGCTGCTTGAATCTGCGCATTTCTCTGAACATTTTTTTACCGTCCTTTCTCTTTACTATTTCCTTGATACAATCATAGAATATGCGCAAATATTTTACAAGCGCTATCTTTTTCGCAGCGCAAAAAAACAGTCAATCAGCCCATAATCATCCGTAATGATTGAACTGCGGCAAAAAAAAATGATATAATAATAAAATAATAAGGAATTCTGCAGTTCGGGCCGGATATACAGGGGGGAACAATGTTGAAAATACTGCTTGTCGATGATGATGCCATATCAATGAAAACAATCAAACAGGCACTGGAGCTGTTTCCGGAAGCATCCGTTGCCGGTACCGCCGCTTCAGGCATGGAGGCAATCGCATATATAAGAAAGAATCCCATCGACCTTGTTCTGCTTGACATTGAAATGGATGAAATGAACGGATTCGAGGTCGCCTCTTATCTCCACAGTCACTACCCGGACATACAATACGTTTTCGTAACCGGTCATACCGATTTTGCCTTAGGCGGTTATAATTATCAGCCTCTGTCCTTTTTAATAAAGCCAATAAGCATATCCAGGCTCGAAAAGGTGTTGAAACTGGCAGAAGAAAAACGTTATGCGGAATCAAAACAGAATCCCCCGGAAAAGCAAATCGGACTTCACGTAGATTCAAGACTTGAAATTATCAATGTCAGCGATGTCGCCTACTTTAAAACCAGCGGACGGAAAGTACGGGTAGTATGCACAGACGGCCGAGTTCTCGAAACAACCGAAACGCTGAAAAAACTATATCAGGTTTTTGAAGACTACGGTTTTTACCGCAGCCATCAATCCTTCGTCATACAGCTTGCTTTGATTGAATCCATCAGTTCGGATATGTTTCATCGCTCATATCTGATGAAACTAAAGGGTATAAAAGAAGAAATTCCGCTCAGCCGGGATAATTACTCAACGCTCCGCTCTATTCTGGAACAGCGCGGGATTAAAATATTTTAAGGAGGAACGCATATGCCGGCAGAAATATTATCTATAGCTGTGGTGCTTTTAATTGCATACACGGCATTTTGGTCAGCATATATCCTCGCCGGACAGGAAAAAGTGAAATCCGCATATGCTGCGGCTATACCGGCGGCTACGGCTGCCGGGGTCTACCTTTTAACCGGAACCCCGCTTTCTTATGCGGCGATTACCTTATTGATCTTACTTGGCTTCTTCTGCGTTTTTTATTTATCCCAAAGAAACCGATTCGTATCGGTGCTCACCCTTATGATTGCTCTGACGCTTTGTATGTCGGGGCAGCTGATTTCCGCAGTCCTGCATTTTGAATCATTGGCTGCGCTGCTTGCTGCCTGTGCCGGGTTTTTCATTCCGCTTTTACTGTGGCTCAGCAAAATCGTTATATTTCCGGAAGGTTATATTCTCACAAAAGACCAGAAGAAAACAATGCTCTCACAGCATTTTTACTTTTTCCCGGGACTCACACTCCTTCTTGCATGGCAGATATTTCTGCTCAGTCCCGCAGTTCAACCGTCCCCATACCAGGTAATTTTCACGATTCTGATGCAATTGGTGATTCTGCTCCAGCTGCGGCAGCAGGTCAGAAGCTTGCAGGAACGGATTGAAAATATTATCGACAAACAGTATCAGTCGGAGCTCTTGAATTTTATGCAGGTAATCCGGTCTCAGCGCCATGATTTTAATTTTCATATGCAAACGATTTGCGGAATGATTGAAAACGGGCAATTTGAAGAATGCAAAGCCTATGTGAACAGCATGATGAATACCGTGAAGAGCACTAACGACATCCTGCCTCTGTATCACCCCGCCACAAGCGCCCTGCTGAACACTTTTCGCGAAATGGCTTTGCAGAAAGGGCTGCACATCGAAATTGAAATTCACGACAATCTCCGGTTTATAGCCTCCTCGGTTTTTGAAACAAACACTATTCTGGGCAATCTTTTACAAAATGCGATTGACGAGCTTGAACTGCATCCCGAAAACAAATCGAGAGAAATAAAACTCTTGATAATCAAGCGCGGGCAATACAATATAATAAAAGTATCCAATCAGTGCCATTTGACGCCTGAGGAAATGAGCCGCATTTTTATGCCGGGATTTACGACAAAAAAATCGCATGAGGGATTGGGACTTGCCAATGCACTGCGGGTGGCTGAAAAGTACGACGGAACGGTATATCCCGAATTTGAAAATCAAACCGTTCATTTCATCGCAAGGCTGCCGATGCGTTGACAGAAAATAATTGCTGCAAAGAGACCCGGGCTGCACGCCCCGGGTTTTTTTGACGCAATTCTGCCGGATAGCAACGAAATTCACATGGTTACAAACGAGATGCGCAAACCGCATTTACTTATACCCATATAAATTTGTATAATGAAATAATCTTTGTACACAGGAGGAATTGTTTTTATGGTAAAGATTTTAGAGCTATTTGACTTTACGCAGTGTGTTCTGCCGGAGCAGCTTTTTGACATTAAAATTCCGCAAAAGGAAATTGATAAAAAAATCGAAACAGCAGCGGAACACTTCTTAACGATTGAAGAACAGAATGATGCTGTCAGAAAAGGAGATATTGTCGCTGTGAAAATCGAAAGCAGTGATTCATTTCTGCAAAGTGACTGCGCACGCTTTTCCGCCGGAAAAGGATTCTTTTCCGAAGAAATCGAACAGGCCGTCATAGGGAAGAAAAAGAATGATACTCTCTCCCTTGAGGTTAACGGCTCCCCGGCACAAGTCACCATATTGTGGGTAAAGCGCCGTATTGTACCGGAACTCACCGATGCCATGGCCGCTGAAATGGGCATTGAAGATGTAAACAGCGTACAGGAATATACCGAATATGCGACATCCGAGCTTGTCGAAGAAGACAAGGAGAAAAAACAGAATGCAATCTGGCTGCTCGTCAGCAAAAAACTTACAGAGGATAGCAAATTCGAGATTGACGAAGAAGAAATCGAGACACAATACAAAAGAACCATTACCTATCTCCGGCAGGAGCTTGCAGACGATTTTGAAGAATTCATGCAGGTAAAATACCACGGTGAAACACTCGAAGAAAGCAAACAGCTGTTAAAAGCGGAGATTGAAAAAACGCTTAAACTCTGCGCTATCGCCAAGCCTATGGCGGATGAAAACGGCATAGAGTGGACAGAAGAGGAATATGAAGCCGTTATCGATGAAATGGTAAACGAAGAGTACTCCAGAGAAGAATTGAAACAGAGCATGTCCTATGAGGATTATGTGATGCAGCAGATGGAGGCATTTTTACAGGCAGCGGTTTTGGAATATTTCGATGATCGTTTCACGGTAACTATTGTTTAAGGAGCAAAACCATGAAGAAAACAAAGCAGAAGGTTCGACAAACCTGGAAGCCGTTCAAACAACTCATTAAAAAAACAAAGCTGCCGTACGGCGGAATTCTGCTGTGTGTAGCGGCTTCCCTTCTGGTCGCGCAGCTCAATCTACTGTTCCCATCCTACACGGAACAGATTACAAGCGGAGATTTCAGCACGAGGATTATCGTGCTGACCATAGCGGTTTTAATCGCCGGTGCATTTGCCGATGCTCTCTACCAATCCGTATGTATGATTGTAAAAGGCGGAGTTTCAAAATGTTTTCGCAATGCCGTGTGGAAAAAAGTAATATATCTTCCCGTAAGCTGTCACAGTGAAGACGGCACCTCCGAATATATCAGCCGTATAACGGAAGACACCACTAAGCTGAGTGATTTCCTTACGGACGATATCGCCGGTCTCGTGTCCAATGTATATACACTGATCGGCACAATGGTTATCCTGTTTTCTTATGACTGGCATCTCGTGATTGCAGAAGCGATTATCGTTCCGCTGATTATTGCTATCGGTATTTTTAAAGGACGTGTGGATTTCAGATGGAATAATATTCTGCAGCTGCGCGTTGCGGAACTCACCGGCGGTATTGCGGAAATTCTTACGAACATACCTCTCATCAAAACCTTTGTTCAGGAGAAAAAAGCAACTAAGCAAAGTGCTGAATTGACCGGTGAACTTTATAAAACAAAGATGAAAATGACATGGATTGCCAATGGATTTTCTTCAATTTCCACAATTCTCACCGTCGCAGAATCTCTGATAGTGATTTTCGTCGGTATTTATCTGATTAAAAGAAACATTATCACGGTCAGCGTTTGGGTCGCATTTTATCTCTATTCTACAAATCTTTCAGGCAGTGTAGATACCATGATGACCATCTGGAACGACCTGAAGACCGCACAGGGCGCTATGCGCCGCATCTCCAATCTTGCCTCCGAAGAGGAAGAACCATATGATGAAGGAGAAACCTTTGTACCCGGCGGCGATGATATCCGCTTCAATCATGTATCCTTTCAATATGAAGACAATCCGGTGCTGAAGGACTTGAGCTTTACAATCCCATGCGGCAAAACAACCGCAATTGTCGGCATGAGCGGTGCAGGCAAAAGCACAACGATGAATCTTCTGGAACGTTTTTACGAGCCCACGGACGGAGAAATTCTGTGCGGCGGGAAAAACATAAAAGATTACACCCTGCGCTCATGGCGCAAGGCTATAGGCTACGTAACACAGGATACTTGTTTGATTGACGGCACTGTCCGCGATAACCTGATGTATACGCTTAATTCACCGCTTTGCGATGAAGAGCTTATGAAGCGGCTTGAGGAAATCGGCATGGCAGGTTTGCCGGGCGAAATGGGAAACGGTCTTGATACCGAGGTAGGCGAAGGTGGCAGCAGCCTGTCCGGCGGACAGCGCCAGCGTATCTGCGTTGCCAGAATACTGCTCAACCCGCCCGGCATCGTCCTTCTAGATGAAGCGACCTCCAACCTGGACGCCTGTGCGGAGCAGAGCACCAACCAAGCTGTACATACTCTTTTAAAAGGAAATACTGTGATTATGGTCACACACAAGATAGACTCCGCACGAGATGCTGATCAGATTATCCTTTTGGATGGCGGCAAAGCTGCGGAAATCGGAACATATGCCGAATTGATGAATAAAAACGGCATGTTTCGTTCCATGCATGAAAAACAAGCGATGGAAGGAGGCATAGCGTAATGAAAACAGAAAAACGAAACAGCATGAAAAACTTTATCCATCTGCTTAAGCTTGCCAAACTCCCATGGGGTAAATGCGTGCTTTTTATCCTCGCGTCAATGGCTGTATCCACATTGTCGGTTCTGCTGCCGGAGGTTGCCGGTGAAATCATGGACGGCAACATCTTTGATACATCCCTGATACGCACATATACCTGGGCAACCATCGTGTCGGGATTTGCGAGCATAGCCATCGCTGTATTTCAAGGCTGGATTATGAATCTGTGCGACAGAAATCTTCAGCAGGCAATCAGCAAAAAATTAATCCATATTCCAATGAAGTGGTACCTCAAAATGAATCCGACTTCGCTTATTTCCCGCGTTACGATGGACACTTCAATGGTAAGCTATCTGTTTTTCTATCTCATCAGCATGTTTACCATGATTTACACCTTAATTCTGACATTGGTTGAGGTGTTTACCATTTCATCAAAAATGACAGCTTCGCTCCTGCTGGTAATCCCGTGGTCGATAGCGGTATGCATCATTTCAGGGCGTCTGGTGAGCAAGGCCAACGACAACCGTCAAACGGCTTACTCCAAGCTTACGAGCTATGTGGCAAACAGCCTTTTTAATATTAAACTCACCAAAAGCTGCTGTACCGAGGAAAAGGAAATTAAACACAATCAGGACATGACGGAAAAGCTCTACCGGGCCGACAAAAAGCTCGGGCTTGTCCAGATGATCGTCCAGCCGCTGACATATTCAGTTTCCGCACTCTGCAAGGCACTGATGCTGGTGTATGGCGGAATACTGGTTGCAAAAGGAGAAATCAGCACCGGCGATCTGGTAACCCTCGTCATGTATTTAGAAGTTTTGCCTGTGTACATAGTTCAGCCGATTTTATGCTACGAAACCATAAAAGAGGTCCAGGGCATGACTATGGAAGCCGGATTGATTTCAAATCTTCCGGATGAACCTATGCAGTCAAAGATTTCATTTGCGCTTGCCGATTCAGATATTCATTTTAAAAATGTTTCCTTTGCTTACGGCAAAAATATGATTCTGGATGATGTAAGCTTTACCATCCCGCAGGGCAAGGCAACGGCAATCGTAGGCGTGAGCGGTGCCGGGAAAACCACAATTCTGAATATGCTTGAACGCTTTTATGAGCCGACAAAAGGTGAAATTCTCTTTGGAAACACTCCTATAAATAATATTCACCTGAATGAATGGCGCGAATGCTTCGGCTACATTCAGCAGGATAACCCGCTTCTTTCATGCAGCATTCGTGAAAATATCTGCTACGGACTCAATCGTCCCGTCTCAGATCAGGAATTGATAAATGCAGCCAAACAGGCAAATGCATATGATTTCATAATGAAGCTTCCTGACGGATTTGAAACAGCTGCCGGTGAAGTCGGCGGAAAACTCTCGGGAGGCGAGCGTCAGCGTATCGCCATCGCACGTACACTGATTAAAAATCCTGATTATCTGCTGCTTGACGAGGCCACCAGCAACCTCGATGCAAAGAATACTGCGGACGTACGTTCGGCTCTCGGCAGTGCGATCAAGGGTCGTACCGCAATCATTATCAGTCACAACATGAAGGAAATCCGAGATGCTGACAATATCGTTGTAATCAGCGGCGGGAAAGTATCCTCCGAGGGGACACACGAAGAACTTTATGGACACGATGCCGTATATACCACTTTCTGCGATTTGCAGGAGAAAAAAGATTTGCAGGCGATTTAAGCCGGAAAGGAATTATTATGGACAGACATTTTGTATTTAAAACAGCTAAGGAAGTTTGCGCTGATGAAATAAGCTTTGATTATGTTGACGGTTATATATTCAACATTGAAATCGTCGGCGGATGCGAAGGAAATTCTCACGCCGTTATGACTCTGGCAGAGGGAATGAAAGCGGAGGATGTTATCCGCCGCACGCAGAACATCACCTGCCACGGCAGCAACTCCTGCCCAAACGAGCTTTCAAAGGCCATTCGCGAATGTATCGAGGAAGCCGAAAAGCAAGCTGAAACGGAGGATAACAAATGAGTTCGGCAATCATCCACGGATTTAAAAAAACACAAGAAACAGCGGTCTGTGAGCTTGACGCATTGCTCTGCCGGTTCACGCACATGAAAACCGGGCTTGAACTCGCATGGCTGAAGCGAAGCGAAGAAAACAAAACCTTCGGTATTGCATTTGAAACTCTGCCCGAAAATGACACGGGCGTGTTTCATATTTTAGAGCACTCCACTCTCTGCGGCTCGGAAAAATATCCGGTAAAGGAGCCTTTTGTTGATTTGATGAAAAATTCAATGAATACATTCCTCAACGCCATGACGTTTCCGGATAAAACGGTTTATCCGGCATCCAGCAAAAACAATAAGGATTTTATGAACCTGATTTCGGTTTATCTCGATGCGGTTTTCCGCCCGATGATTTATAAAAAGCCGGAAATTTTTCATCAGGAGGGCTGGCACTATGAATTCGATGAAGATGGTTCCGTATGTTATAACGGTATCGTTCTCAATGAAATGAAAGGCGTATATTCCGATCCCGATGAGATTACGGAAAACGCTCTGAATCAAGCCCTGTTTCCGGATACGCCGTACCATTTTTCGTACGGCGGAGATCCTGCTGCAATCCCTGATTTGTCATATGAAGATTTTCTGGAAACTCACCGCAGGTTTTATTCTCCTTCCAACGCCTGCATCTTCCTCGACGGAGACCTGGATATTGAAGCCGTCCTGAAACTGCTCGACGATGAATATCTGAGCAAGTACGAAAAGACCGAACGCCTTGCTCCTCCTGCCATTCAGCAGGCTGTGTCAGGGGAATTCCGGACAGCTTACGAAGTCGCATCTGCGGAAGAAGAAGCCGGTGCCGCAAGGTTAATTTTCGGAAATGTCATCGGAGATTTTTCCGATCGCGAAAAAATTATAGGCATGGAAATTCTCTCCGAGGTTCTGTGCGGCAATAATCAGGCTCCTTTATGCAAAGCAATCCTTGAATCGGGGATTGCCGAAGATGCTGCAATGAGCGTGCAAAGTGAAATCTTACAGCCTTACGTCAAACTGGAACTTAAAAACATTCACGATGAAGATATAGAAAAGGCGGAAGTTCTGATCCGCACGGAACTTCAAAAAACAGTTCTGAACGGAATTGATCGAGAATCGCTGAAAGCCGCAATCGCCAATGCACAATTTAAAGCAATCGAGCGGGATAACGACGAATATCCGCAGGGCATTATGCTGTGCTTTCAGGCTCTTGAAAACTGGCTTTACGGCGGAAATCCCGCTGCAAATCTCGAATTTGAAAAGCTGTTTGAAAATCTGAAAACGAGTGTATCTCACAACTATTTTGAAAATCTGATTCAAGGAATTTTACTCGACAATCCGCACAAATGCAAAGTGGTGCTGATTCCATCGCACACACTCGGGGAAGAACGCGGGCAGGCGGAAGCTGAGCGTCTTACTTCAGAACTCAACGCATTCAGTGAGAAGGATATACAAAAACTGTACGATGAGCAGACTCAGCTTGTCCGGTGGCAGACGAGCGAAGACGCTCCTGAGACGGCTGCACTCATGCCAAAGCTTACGCTTTCCGATATCGACACAAAGCCGGAAGAAATTCCATCTGAATTTACCGAAGACAACGGTATCCATATAATCAAACATCCAATCGGCCGCAGCGGAATATGTTACTGCAGTTTATATTTCGATGCAGATGGGTTTAATGAACGTGAATTATCCGAGTTATCGCTCCTTTGTGAACTTCTCGGTAAACTCAATACCGAGACTTATTCTGCCGGAGAACTTACAAATGCAATTCGCAGTACATTCGGCTCGTTGGAATTTTCAATTGAGAACTTTGCCGGAGAAAATGAAATACTATCCTGCAAAACAAAGTTTTGCGTGTCATTCAGCGCACTGACTGAAAATATGGATGCAGCGCTTAAACTGGCACTGCATATTCTGCAGAAAACCGTGCTTACGGATACGACTGCGATTATTGACATCATACGCCAAAGACGAATCGAATCGTATCAGGAAATTGTAATGTCCGGTTCTTTGTCTGCACTCAGGCGGCTTTCAGCCGGAAGTACCGTATCAGGTGCCGCAGATGAGTGCTGCGGCGGCATCGCATATTATCAATATCTGCAGACGCTCGATGAAATAAAGGATTTTACATTCCTGCGGACACTCACTAAAGATGTGCTTTGCCGGAATAAACTGACAGCCAGCTTCACGGGTGATATTCCTGAAATCAATCTCGATGTGTTCGATGCTCTTCCGGAAGGCAAAGAGCGTAAGATTTCCTCTGTGCTGAAACCGTGGGGGGCATTCCATGAAGGCATCATCATTCCCGCAGATATTTCTTATGCGGCAGCAGGCGGAAATATTGTACTGCAGGGAGGGCATTTTACCGGCCGGATGGCACTGATGTCGCACATCATCAGTCTGGATTACCTGTGGAATGTAATCCGCGTGCAGGGCGGCGCATACGGCACAGGACTGCACGTACGGGAATCCGGTTTCTTCGGCTGTTATTCATATCGTGATCCATCGGCTGCGGATTCGTTGGAGACCTTCAGCAAAGCAGGTGAATTCCTGAAAGAAAAAATTAAAACCGATCCGGATTTAACGGGTGCGATTATCGGAACCATTGCAGATTCATCTCCGCTCCTTTCCGTCAGAATGAAAGGACAGAGAGCGGATGCATTGTATTTTAAAAATATCACTTATGATAATTTATGTGAAAGGAGACGGAATCTGCTTAACAGCAGCTGCGACGATCTTTTACCGCTTGCCGAATTGCTGAGTGCCGCATTGCAGCAAAACAACAGCACCTGCGTAATCGGCTCCGAAGAGCAGATTGAAGCTTGCGGCTGCACAGATCGAATCATCACATTATGAGGTGAAAAATGAATAAAAAGACATATGAAGCATATATCAATATTCTAAAGGAAGAGCTCGTCCCTGCCATGGGATGTACCGAACCGATTTCTATCGCATATGCAGCATCGAAAGCCCGTCAGGTGCTCGGATGCATTCCTGAACGCGCAGAAATACAGGCAAGCCCCAATATCATAAAAAACGTAAAAAGCGTTATTGTACCGAATACCGGCTCTCTTCGCGGTATCGATGCGGCTGCCGTCGCAGGAATTGTCACGGGCAATCCCGACGACAAACTGCAGGTATTAAGCAATGTGACACCCGAACAGATTAAAACGATATCCGAATATCTTGACAGTATCGTCTGCACCGTGAAACCGGCCGAAAACGGATACCTCTTTTATATTTCCGTGTCCGTCTTCGGAAACGGCCACACGGCACATGTCGAAATAGCGGGGGATCACACCAATATAATCTGTATACAAAAAGACGGTGAAACAATTTTTAAACGCGAGTATACAGAACAGGAAAACACCTGCAAAACCGATCATTCACTGCTTAATATCGAAGACATTGTTCGCTTTGCGGACGATGTGCAGATCAGCGATATCGAAGATGTGATTGAAAGACAGATTACATATAACACAGCGATTGCAAAGGCGGGACTGCAGGGTAACTGGGGCGCCAATATAGGCAGTATCCTTCTGCATTCCTACGGAAACAGCATTCATAACCGGGCCAAAGCATATGCTGCTGCCGGTTCCGACGCTCGCATGAGCGGATGTGAAATGCCGGTAATTATCAATTCCGGAAGCGGAAATCAAGGGTTGACTGCTTCGCTGCCCGTTATTATGTATGCCAAAGAACTGAATGTCGGAAAGGAGCTCTTGTATCGTTCTCTGATTATTTCCAACCTGGTAACGATGCATCTGAAAACAGGAATAGGTCCGCTCTCTGCTTATTGCGGTGCGACAAGCGCAGGGTGCGGTGCCGGAGCCGGAATCACCTACCTCTACGGCGGCGGCTATCGTGCTATCGCCCACACCATTGTCAACGCCCTTGCCATCAATTCCGGCATGATCTGCGATGGGGCCAAGCCAAGCTGCGCAGCAAAAATTGCATCAGCCGTTGAAGCCGGACTTCTGGGAATGCAGATGCAGCATCACGATAAACAGTTCTATGACGGAGAAGGAATTGTTGTAAAAGGTGTCGAAAATACAATTCGGAATGTCGCTGAACTTGCGCGCAGCGGCATGAAAGAAACAGATCAGGTGATTATTCATATAATGACAAAAGATGCTGTATAAATTTCATGCCTATACTACATAGCAGTCATAGCGAATGGCCTTTCCCTTAAGCTCATAAGCCGGCTTTCTCCCGGCAAGAAAAGTACTTTTCAAAGGCCGCTTAACAATAATTCGCTCAGGACCGGCTTTGAGAGCGGCATCAAAAAGATCCTCTTCTGCGGAGCAAGGGGGCTCCAGCTTTTGAATGAGCTGCAGTTTTTTGTTTATCAAACCGGATTTCCGGCGTTTAGGAAACATTGGATCCAGATAAATCAGATTTGTCGGATCCATTTTCTTTGACATGAATTCAATGCTGTCTTCGCAGAACAACGTCATTCTTCCGGCAATTTCTTTCAGCACCGGATGTTTTTTTGCACGCCGCAGAGCATCCTTTAACAGAGCCGCCACTACAGGATTCTGCTCGAAAAGAGTCACCTCGTATCCGTAGGCCGCAAGCAGAAAAGCATCTTCTCCCATGCCGGCCGTAGCATCGATTGCCGTAAGATTTTCTTTATCCGACTTTGCAGCACGCACCAGCATTTCATGCGCTAATCGTCCGTTTGTAACGCGATGCAGCATTCCTTCGAAATCTCCCTGATATGAGAGTCCGAATCCTGATAAAGAAACGCCTTTTTTATCGAAAATAAGGGTCAGCTGATCTCCTGGCTTCTCCGTCATGGGTATATTATTCTTTTTGGCGAAGGATTCCGCCATATCGCGCTGTCCGCCTTTTCCCAGATATACTGCGATTGAATTGTTCGTTTTCATTTGATCCTCCCGTATTCCGCATCGTTAAAACAAATCGTTGACACATTCCCATATCGTAAGTATACTATATATCATGCCGCAAATTCTAACATCAAAAGGAGTATATGACATATGAGACTTAGAAAAGAATTAGACGAAATGCAGGAAAAAGACATTCTGCTCATCGCGAGAATTTCCGATGCACTGGCGCACCCTGCACGCATCAAAATATTCCGTTACATCATGCAGCAGAACAAGAGTCTCAGCAAGGTATGCAACAAGGATCTCGTTGCCCATTTTGACTACTCCCAGGCGACCATCTCCCAGCACGTGAAGAAGCTGAAGGATGCAGGTCTTCTGCAGGTTAAGAAAGAAGATCGCTACTCCTACTACTACGTGCATCTGGGCACGCTGCACGACTATCTGATTGCCACGAAAAAATTCGAGAATATGGAGCAATAGCGCTCCGCAGCTTATCGGACTATCTTATGCTGTCGATACCGACATTTGCGAGTTCATCGGCGCGATTGTTTTTTTCTGTAATATAGAGAAAATCATCGTATGAGAATTGGCTGCCGTTCCATTCTGTAAACTTTGCATAAAGCTTGTCGGTATCGGTTGACGAGCTGTTTAAATTGACATGGCCTTTAACGCGATAAAATGTCATGCGGTGAATGTCTGTATACGGCAGCAAAGCCTTCCATAAATCCTGATTTTCCACCGGTTTTTTAGAGGCGGTTTTCCAGCCGTTTTTCTGCCAGGAAACATACCATTTTTTACGAAAACAATCCATAAGATAACTGCTGTCGGAGAATACATGAATTTCCTGATTCTCCTTCTTTACGGCACGAAGCGCCTCCAGCAGAGCGGTCATTTCCATTCTGTTATTGGTGGTGTTTTTTTCTGCACCGTAAAGCTCTCTGCTGGCCGATCCGAATTCAAGAATCGCGCCCCATCCGCCCAAATTTTCATTCTTCTGGTTGCCTGCGCACCCGCCATCGGTATAAATTCGCAGGATTCTGTCCTCTTTCATTCACACACATCCTTTTCAACAATCCTTCACATCCCGAACCCGAAATCAGCATATTCCCCTGCTATTATATAAGCGTACCAAGGGAAAACAACAACCCTCTCCTGATAAATGTGAATAATAATGACGACAAAAAGCAATCCGGCGCAATGCGTCGTATTGCTTTTTGTGTAGTCTCAAAACTAAAATTTTTCCACGCCTGTAACCGTCTCATCTTCCAGCTGCAGCACATATCCGTGACCCGGATCCGGAATCCAGTGGTACAGATTGCCATTGCATTCTTCCGGAAACAGATGAAACATGATGGCCGAAATCGCACCTCCGTGGCACACCACGACCGACATCGCTTCTTTTCCGGAATGCCTCATGCTCAATTCCTTCAGCGCGTGACGTTTTCTCAGCTCTTTGTATCCGCTGAGAATCCGCTCCGAAAATGCATTCAGGCTCTCACCTCCCGGCGGATTTGACCTGCCGGATTTGTCGTGTCTCCAGAGTCTGTATTCCTCAGAAGACTTCAGCTCCTCATGGGTCTTCATCTCATAATCACCGAAGTTGATTTCCCGAAGCAGTTCAATCTTATCGTGAGGTTTCTGCCCGTAAATCAAATTGAGCGTCTGCTCAGTTCTCTGCAGTCCCGTCGTATAGTAATCAGCATCCTCGGAATCGGGATATATGCCTTCTTCCGCCAATCCGGCAAGCTCTTCCTTGCCCTCATCCAACAGCGGAATATCCGACCACCCGTAATATAACCTATCTTTATTTCCTCGCGTTATGCCGTGTCTAATTAAACAGATTTTTGATTTCATATTGTTCCCTTCCGGCTCGCTGCCGCGAGCCTCCTGGATTTATTCTCTTTAAATTATAGGAGAAAATGCGGTTTTTTTCAAGAAAATCAATATATGAAAGCCGGCATATTTATCTTTTTTATCATTTTCAAATCGGTGTTGTTCTGCTAAAATAAGATGGTATGACAAGGAGAAAAAATGAATAAAACATTGCAATCCACAATTTATCTGTTCCTCACGGCCATGATCTGGGGCTCGGCATTTGTCGCCCAGCGAAGCGGAATGGACTCCATAGGACCATTTTATTTCTGTGCGCTGCGTTCACTCATCGGCTCACTGGCACTGGTAATCGTCTTTTTATTTACAGACCGCATATCGAATCACCGCAATGCGGCAGCTTCCGGCGACTCACCTGCAGATTCCGCTTCTGAAAAAAGCAGTCATAATGACCGCAGGACATTGCTCTGCGGCGGCCTAATCTGCGGCGTTATTATTTTTGTCGCCATGAATACACAGCAGATAGGACTGGTTTCCGTAGATGCGGGAAAAGCCGGATTTATCACAGCGCTTTATATCGTGCTGGTGCCTATTTTCGGCATCTTCCTCAAGCACAAAACCGGAATTACCACCTGGGCGGGCGCATTACTGGGCGCTGCCGGTCTGTATTTTCTTTGTATAAACGATGGTTTTTCCATCCACCCGTCGGATCTGATCATACTGTCGGGTACATTGTTCTGGGCACTGCACATCCTGTGCGTCGCACATTTTGCACCGAAGGTGAATGTCGTCAAACTGACCGCAATTCAGTTTCTCGTGGTCGGCATCATCAGCCTTGCGATTGCTGTATTCCGCGAACCGATTTCCTGGGAAGCTCTGAAAGGCAGCGGCATAGCCGTGCTGTACACGGGAATTATGTCCACAGGTGTGGCGTTTACCCTGCAGGCTCTGGGCCAGAAGCATGCCAATCCGACTGCCGCCTCAATCATCATGAGCACGGAAAGCCTGTGGGCAGTGGTATTCGGATTTCTGATTCTCGGTGAAAAGATGACGGGGCGGGAACTTATCGGCTGCGGTTTTATGCTTATTGCCGTAATCATTTCTCAGCTGCCTGTTCCGGCAAAAAAGATAAATAAGAAGGAGGCAACACCCCATGAACAGAAAAAAATTTGATTCAAACGATACTGACCGCCGCTATGACTTTGCGGATTTCTGCGAAATAATCGCGCAGCTGCGCGCACCCGGCGGATGTCCCTGGGATATCAAACAGACTCACGAAAGCTTAAAAAAATGCCTCACGGAAGAAACCGGTGAGGTCCTGGAGGCCATCGATCATAAAGATGACGGCAACCTGTGCGAAGAGCTGGGTGACGTACTTTTGCAGGTAGTCATGCATGCACAGATTGCCGCAGAAGAAAACCGCTTCACCATAGACGATGTAATCCAGGGCGTCTCCGAAAAAATGATTCGCAGACATCCCCACGTCTTCGGCGATGCCAAAGCCGAAACGCAGGAAGAAAGCCTCGCTCTCTGGCAGGAAATCAAGCGAAAAGAAAAAGAAGAAAAGTTATAAACGCAATTTGTTAATGATGAATTCAAAATGCACAGACTTATATATCCATGCGCAGGTTTATATCTCCACTCTCATCAGCTTCTCTTCATCGATGCCGATATCAGCCACGAGAATCCTGCCGCAGTATTCGGCAGCGAATTTCCGCACATGAACCGGCTTCCTGGCATGAAACGTGATGGTGCAGTCAGCACGGACGGTCTGCTGCGGAGTCTTGGCGCTGCGCAGCTGATCTCCGCCAAGGCCTGACGGGATATCCAGTGCGAAAACCTTCGTTCCGAACTTTTGCCGGCAGCTGTTCATATATGCAGCCGCTTTCAATGCATTTCCTTTCAGAGTTCCGTGAAAGCCCGTCCCGAACATAGCATCTACGAATAAATCCGGTGCTTCATTCTGCTCCGGCATATCATCTTCCGTTTCCTGCATAAAAACAATATCCACCGGGAGATCCTGCAGCATATTGAAGTTGGTCGATGCATCCTCCGTCTTTGGTTTGCCGTTCACCAATACTATCCTCACGCTGCATCCGGTCTGCGCCAAAAGCCGCGCTACGACAAATCCATCGCCGCCGTTGTTTCCGCTTCCGCAGAAAATCACAGCACATCCCGGAGCTTCTGCCGTCTCACCAAGCTTAAGTCCCGCCATATCGCAGTATGCCCGAATCATCTTCGCCGCCTGTGTCCCGGCATTTTCCATCATCTGATAATATGACAATCCGTTTTCATCGGCTCGCCGCTCCAGCAGCTTCATCTCTCCGCACGTAACAAAATGTTCCATTCCTTCATTCTCCATTCTGTTCATATCTACAACACATCATCCAATCCAAGCATCTCATAATCACCGAGGAACTCTTTCATGACTGCGGTAATGTCTTTGCAGCCGTCCTCCCGATCCGATGCCATATTCATCGGCAAAATCGGATCATGCAGGGACTTCCTGAGCAGACACCATCCGTCTCCGAAATCAATTCGCACGCCTTCATAGTTGGGCTCCGTCAGAGTCATTCCATCCTGTGCCGACACCCATGCCTTCAAATCATCCAGCACCTTATCTCCGTATGCGCCGAAATCCTCGGTCTGAATCGGAATCCGCACTTCCTTCTCATCTGCCGGATCCTCAAGATCTGCCAGCACGCTTGAAATCGGTTTGCCCTCTCTTTTAAGCAGAGCAGCCTTGATTACGATTTTCACTGCCAGATACGCTCCGTCATCGAGGAAATAATTTTCCTTCAGTGCAGCATGCCCCGAGGTTTCGATTGCCAGCTGACAGTCGATTCCCTCCCGGTTCAATTCTATCGCTTTATTGATAACATTCTTGTATCCTCTTTTGTACCTGAGATGTTTCAATCCCAGCTTTCCTTCCAGAAATTCCGTCAGCTGACGGCTGGTAATGCTGTCCGTCACAACGGTCGTTCCCGGATGGTCTTCCGCTGCAAGCGCCGCCGCCATGGCAACGATGCCGTTTCTCGCAATTTCACGCCCCTGTTCATCCACCGCTGCCGACCGGTCTACATCAGTATCAAAAATCAGCCCCAGGTCAGCTCCTGTTCGAATCACCTGAGAGGAAATCGCCTCCATAGCCTCTTTGTTTTCAGGATTCGGTGCGTGGTTCGGAAACATACCATCGGGTTCCAGGAACTGGCTTCCCGATATGTCTGCGCCCAGCGGTTTCAGTACTTTTTCTGCAAAGAATCCGCCGCTGCCGTTTCCGGCATCCACGACGATTTTCATGCCGGAAAGAGGTTTTTCATCCGGCGCATCCGGGCTTCCGCCCGATACACCTTCCCTAATCAGCTGCTGCAGGTGTGCGCAGTACTCATCCATCAAAGCCAGACCTTTTGCTTCAGCTGCTGCCGAATCCGCACCCGCTTTCTCGGCATCATCCGATGCCAATTCCAGAATTTCGGCAATATCTTTCTTGTCCAGTCCGCCGTCCTTTGTGAAAAATTTAAATCCGTTTCTGTTAAACGGCAGATGGCTGGCCGTAATCATGACGGCTCCGTCACATGCTCCGCCATCCTTTATATCATCAAAAATCGTCGACATAAACATGGCCGGTGTGGACGCCAAACCGGCGTCAAACACCCGGACGCCGCCTTTGCAGAAGCCCTTTAAAAGTCCCTGCAAAAGATCCGGCCCGGATACGCGCGGATCTCTGCCGACGGCAACCGTCACAGCATTCCCGCCGATTTTATCCTTAAGCCATGCGGTAAAACCGGCCGCGATATGCTCCGCTTCCCGCGAAGTCAAATTCGGCGTTTCCCCGGCTGCTCCGTCGATGGCAATTCCTCTTATATCGCTGCCGTTCTGCAGCTTCTTATAATCGCTCATTTTTTTCTCCTCAGATATCTCTCAAAAATAGATGTTTTTCTAAAATCATTATACCATGATGCGCTCTTGAAAAACAGAATCAAAAGCAGTGCACATATAAAAACACCGCGCCGCTCTTTACAGAACGCGCAGTGTTTTATGTGTTTTATGAAGATTTTTGTCTCAAATATATCTTATCTGAAAAGCGGCGGTACTTTAATTCCTTTAACTTCCACTGCAGCCGGTTCTTCAGCTTTTGTTTCTTCTTCCTTCACTTCTTTGATTTTCTTTGGTGCTTCAACCGGTTTTGATTCCGCAGGTGCGCAGCTTACGCCGCCCTTTCTCTGTACCGTATCGAGTATTTTGCCGGCAGCAAACAGCAGCAGACCGAATACCAGATAACTAATCGAACCGGCAACGACGTACTGAATAGCATCCGTCCACATATCTCCGAAGCTCAGGCCATATGAAGATATATAGCTGCTGACATAGTTAACCGCATATATAAACATGTATATAAACGCTGCTCCAAGTACACCTGCTGCGACATACATAATCACAACCAGCTTTGACATCTTACCGTTTGCGGAATTAGTTCCTTTGCTCATTTTGCATTACCTCTCTTATTTCTAAAAATTATTTCCACTATATTATTATCTCATATTGTGTGGATTTTGTGTAGGAAATATTTGCAAACGGTGTATTTTTCCGTTGATTTTATAATAAGTATTTTCGCAGGTTATTTTTCCGAAAATTTCAGTCCGTCCACCTTGTGTCCGAGCAGAGATTCCAGGCGATCCTGCTGTTCTTTTCTCGCCACATCGTATCCGTACTGGTAGAAATCAAGCACATCTGCATCCTTTACGATTTCCTCGAGCGGAGAGCCGACTTCGCCCTTCTTGCTGTGATTCTTTACGGCGATGGCTATCTGTGCAATCTCATCATCCGTAAAGAGCTTCGGATTCAGGTTCTTTAAGAATTCCTGCACCGGCAGATATCCCGCTTCTGCATGCCCCGGCTGCTTTCCGGTAATGATTCGTCCGTAATCGTGAACCGCGCAGGCCGCAGCCGCCAGAATCGGATCGACACCGCGCTCTTCCGCCAGCATGTATCCGATTTTCGCACAGCTTGTGATATGTACTCTTTCCCAGTCTATAAAATGCGAGCGCTCGGGAACCAGCTTTTCATACTTGTCGATTTCCTTGAGCAGAGCGCTTTGCAGTCTCAAAATTTTCTTCATATACTTTTCCTCCGATCTCTGGCCTTCCATACGATATATGCTGCCACAAAGATGCAGGTTGCAATCCCTCCGGCGATGGCTGCCGCCTTAAATCCATGAGACAGCAGCGTCAGTATGAACACATCCGCCGAGCCTCCTCCGGCCACCAGTGTACCGCTTGCACCCATGACCGTTAAAAGGACATAGACCGCTGTCACCAGGCCGGTCACAACGGCGCACCACAGGAATCCGGCTTTGTTTTCCCAGCGCAGAGCGATAAGAACTATACACAAAGCTATGCTGACAAACAGCATAATCCACTGCATTCCCCTGCAGAGCATATTCTTCATCATCGCGCCCGTTGACGAAGCATCCTGTGTCAGCTCACCATTGGCGGCATCATACTGCGAAGCAATCTCATTGAAGCTTGCGGTAAGATTTGGAAGTTCCTGCTTGATTGCATCTTTTATAAGACTTTCCTTCGCCTGCGAAATTTTCACCGTACCTGAGTTTTCCATCTCATCGATAGCGGAAGAAAACGCCTTCATCAGATCATCATCCGCTATTTCTTCATACTGTTCGCCGTAAATCTCGCTGCGGACTGCCGACGTCAGATATGCTGCAAAAAAACCATTCATGGTTTCCGTCTTCATGGCGGACTTCACCAGTTCTCCGTATGCACCGCCCATGCTGACGGTGCTGTCGCTTAAAGCTTCATCGATGACATCATCGAGAATGCCGGTTTCTGCAATCGTTCTGTTGATTGTTGTTTCTGACAGCGCCCGATCCACGGAGAAAATCCCCATGGCCATACCCTCGGACGCCAGGAGCAGCAATGATATCAGGATTGCCGCTGTTATTTTTAAAGCTTTCATTTTTATACCTCTTTTTATATGCTGCAGCGCAAATTCTACGACGTTATTTTAGCATGTATTTTTACAATCCGAAACCGGTTTCGCCGAATTTTAAAGAACTTTAAACGCCCGCTAAGGAAAACGAAAGCTTTATATATCCTATCCGCGTACCGTAAAGTTATCGATCAGTCTCGTCCTGCCGATATTGACCGCCAGTGCGACCAGATCTCCCGTCCCGATCTCTTCTGCCGGCAGCAGGCTCATACCATCCACCGCATCCACATAATCGATTTTGGCCAAAGGCTCTGCAGAAATCACTTCTTTCATCAGCTCTACAACAGGACGGCTCGCCGTTTTGCCGCCGTCCGCAGCCAGATGCTCCGCCAAATATTCCTGCGCCCTGCAGATGGCATGATACAGTACTGTCGCCGCCTGCCGTTCCTCGGCATTGAGGTAAGCGTTGCGGCTGGACTTTGCAAGTCCGTCCTCTTCGCGCTTCGTCGGGCATCCCACAATCTCGATGCCAAGCAGCAGATCCCGCGCCATCCGGCGAATGACCGCCAGCTGCTGCGCATCCTTTTCACCAAAGAACGCCTTGTCCGGAGCTGCGATGTGAAACAGCTTGCTCACTACCGTGCAGACGCCGCAGAAATGCTCCGGGCGGCTCTTGCCGCAAAGCTGCTTCGTCATATCCGAGCGAAGCTCCACAAACGTAGCCGCTCCTTCCGGATACATCTCCTCCACTTCCGGATGGAACACCAGATCGCAGCCGTGCGCCTCCAGTACCCGGCAGTCCCTCTCAAAATCACGCGGATACGCATCCAGATCCTCACCTGCCGCAAACTGCGTCGGATTGACGAACACCGACGCAACCACACGGTCACACTGATCCTTTGCAGCATCCACCAGCGATGCATGTCCTTCGTGAAGCGCTCCCATCGTCGGCACCAGACCCACCGTCAGTCCTTCTTTTTTCCATGCTGCAACTGTTTCTCTTACCTCTTTTACGGTTGTTGCGATTTTCATCCTATTTCTCCTTGAGCTTTTCGATAATCTCGTCGTCTATTTTAAATCCATGAGCTTCTGTCGGGAAGGATCCCGCCTTAACCTCACGGTCATAATCGGCGAATGCTTTTACCATCATCGCACCTGCATCGGCAAAGTGCTTTACAAATTTCGGCACATAATCCTTGAACATACCCAGCATATCCTGATATACCAGCACCTGACCGTCGCAGCCCTCGCCGGCACCGATGCCGATCGTCGGAATTATCAGTTTTTCACTGATAAGTGCGGCAAGCTTTGCAGGAACGCACTCCAGAACCACCATAAACGCTCCGGCTTCCTGAACATCGTAGGCATCCTGCAGAATCTGAGCTGCCTGTGCCTCGCTCTTGCCCTGAACCTTAAATCCGCCGAAGGCATTTACCGACTGCGGCGTCATGCCGATGTGCGCCACGACAGGAATTCCCGCATCCGTGATGGCCTTAATCTGTTCCTTGACCGCTGCACCGCCTTCAAGTTTAACCGCATTGCAGCCGGTTTCCTTGATGAGTCTGCCCGCATTGGTCACCGCATCGTACACGGATGCCTGATAGGACATGAACGGCATATCAACAACAACGAAGATGTCTTTGCAGCCCCTTACGACCGCCGCTCCGTGATGAATCATATCCTCCATCGTGACCGAAAGCGTATCCGGATATCCCAGCATTGTATTCCCCAGGGAATCGCCCACCAGAATCATGTTGACTCCAGCATCCTCCATAAGCCGCGCCGTGGAGTAATCGTAGCAGGTAAGCATGGATATTTTTTCTCCCGCTTCCTTCATCTTCATCAAGCTCAATACTGTATTTTTCATTTTGATTCATCCTTTCTCAGCAGCCGCCGGATTCCGGTATAGTCCCGTTCCGGATGCCTGTGCTGTGCCATGTCTGTAATCTGTGAGGAGAGCAGCCGGTAAAGCTGTTTATCTTCCGCCGTTTCCAGACATTCTAAATGCTTTCGCATCGTACCTTCATCATTTCGTTCCACCGGGCCCGTAAGGCTTTTTTCGGGACCGTCAGCTGCGATATGCGCCATGTTTCCCAGCAGTATGGGGCGCAGCGCCTTAAGAGCGTCTTCCTCGCCGAAACCGCACGTACGGAGCAGCTCCATGCTGAAATCCACCAGACCGCATACCAGGTTGCTGGCAACCGTCGCCGCACAGTGATATCGTGTCTTATCCTCAGGCTTTATAATTCCTGCCGGATTTCCCAGGCTCGCAAACCATGCCTTTATTTCCTCAAGATAAGGATCCTCGCCTGCCGGCGCACTTCCCTCCAGCGTAAAAAAAACATCCGACAGTTCCCGGTAAGCTTCGTACTTGTCGCTTACGGCGAACAGCGGATGGATCGAATATCCATAAGCGCCGGTCTCCTCGATTCCTGCAAAGGCCTCGCGGGAGCTCATGGCGCCACTGCAATGACATATTAATTTCCCTTTTAATTCATGTCCGGCAAGTTCATCCCAGACTGCTTTTATTTTTCCGTCGGGAACAGTCAGAAAAATCATATCGCATTCACTCAGTATTCCTTGCATCGTATCGTATGCTTGCGAATTTGTGAATCGTGCCGCATCCTTCGCCGAGTCGCTGTGAAGGCTGTAATAGCCCTTAACGGTCATTTCTGCGGCGTTTATGCTGCTGCCCATTGCAGCGCCGTGGGAACTCTGCTCATTCCGCAAAGCTTCCTGCTGCCGGACAGTAAAGTATTTTCCGAGGCTTACGCCTACTTTTCCTGCTCCAATAAAACCTATATTCAGTTTACATCCCTCCTCTGTAAAGTCTTCCCGGTATTGCGTGCGGTTATGCGCCGTGAGCTGTGCAGATGCCTGCCGCACTGCTGTCCATGTGTTCCGGGAGCATGCTTTTCAGCGAAGCGATATCCTTTCGTCTCGTTCCTTCTCGGATAAAAGCGCCGGTCATGTTTCAGACCGGATAGGAAAATGAATATGATGTTTATATTCTCCGGTATAGTTTCCGCCGCCGGGATCTGCCTGTCCCATTGGCCTACTGAATACCATCCATCCGGATTTTATGATAGCACAGCGGGATGATTTTGTAAATCCTTGCCAAACAAAAACCCCGGCGATCTTTTTCGCCGGGGTTTGTATTAAACTGCAATCAGCTTCTGTTCTGCTGCTCTACCAGCTTGTCTGCACCGTATTTCTTGCGCAGTGCCGGTTTTTCTATCTTGCCGGTCGCATTACGCGGCACTTCCGCAAAGATAATCTTCTTCGGACGCTTGTAGCGCGGAAGCTCCCTGCAATATTCTTCAATTTCTTCTTCGGTGCACTCCATACCGTCTTTGACCTCGATAATCGCACCGGTGATTTCTCCGAGGCGCTTATCCGGCAGACCTATGACCGCAACATCTTTTACCTTGTCGTAAGCGCTGAGGAAATTTTCAATCTGTACGGGATAGATATTTTCTCCGCCGCTGACGATAACGTCCTTCTTTCTGTCTACCAGGAAGATGAAGCCGTCTTCATCCTGCATTGCCATATCGCCCGTATAGAGCCATCCGTTCTTCAAAGTCTTTGCCGTTGCTTCCGGATCATTGTAGTAGCAGGTCATGACTCCGGGACCCTTGACGCAGAGTTCACCGACGTCGCCTTGAGTTACTTCCTGATCGTTTTCATCCACAATCTTGCACTTCCACCGATATCCCGGTACACCGATAGCGCCGACCTTATGGATGTTCTCCATGCCGAGGTGCACGCATCCCGGACCCGTGGATTCGGACAAGCCGTAGTTGGTATCGTATTTATGGTTCGGGAAATATTTTTTCCAGTGAGTAATCAGTGACGGCGGTACCGGCTGCGCACCGATATGCATGAGTCTCCACTGATCCAGCTCGTAATCCTCCAGTTTAATGTCACCGCGGTCCAGACTGTCGAGAATATCCTGCGCCCACGGAACCAGCAGCCATACGATGGTGCAGTGTTCCTTGGAAACGGCATCCAGAATAATCTCCGGCGTTGTGCCCTTGAGGAGCACCGCCCTGCTGCCTGCACACAGACTTCCCATCCAGTGGAACTTAGCACCCGTGTGGTAAAGCGGCGGAATACAGAGGAACACATCGTCCCGTCCCGTCTCATGATGCTTCTGCTCCATCTGTGCAGCCTGCATCAGACTCTCGTGATTATGTAAAATCGCCTTCGGAAATCCCGTGGTTCCCGAAGAGAAGTAAATTGCTGCGTCATCATCATCTTCCAAACGCACCAGCGGTGCCTGGCTAGAACAATCCGCTACCAGTTCACGATAGCTTTCTGCAAATGTCGGGCATCCGTCTCCCACATAAATCAGGAGTCTGCCCTTGCACAGTTCCTCTTCGATGGATTCGATACGTCCGATAAATTCCGGTCCGAACATGAGGATGTGCACCTCTGCCAGGTCGGCGCAGTATTGAATCTCATCGGCTGAAAAGCGGAAGTTAAACGGTACTGCGATAGCTCCCGTCTTTAGTATACCGAAATAAATCGGCAGCCACTCGAGACAGTTGAACATGAGAATAGCAACTCTGTCACCCTTCTTGATGCCTCTGGAAATCAGCATATTGGCTACTCTGTTGGCCTTTTCATCGAAAATGCTCCAGGTAATCTCTCTTCGATACGGGGTCGATGACGTCTGTTGTACCAGATCATACTCCTTCCATGTGGTTCTTCTATGATCTTTCATCATCGGATTCAGCTCCACCAATGCGACCTCGTCGCTGTAAAGCTTATGGTTTCTTTCAAGTAAATCAGTTACCGGCATGGTTTCCCCGTCCTTTCATTTCATATATGCATCTTATAGTGCACGCCTCATTTACCGTACCATATATTCACTGTAAAGTCAATGCACAGGCCCTCCTTATACATTGAAAAAAAACGATTTTAAATTTTCTGATGCTAAACTGTATATTGACAATTAATACAAAGGAGGTTTGAAAATGAGCAAGTTTGAAATCGGGAAGTTTATCGAAGAAATGAAAAAACGGACCGCCCTTCGCTGTGCGGTCCGTTTTTTATATCTACACCGTCTGCTTTTTCGGAAGCAGTGCATGAACTATCATGCAGATGATAATCGTAATCGCCATGTCCGGCAGCGTATTTCCCACCGGCATATCGATATTCATCAGAATTCGATAAATAATGAATCCGATGGCCCATACGATCAGATTCGCGATGTTGACCGTTCTGTCGCTGCTGTCTTTTTTCAGGAAGAAAAAGTCAGCAATCTGAATGGCAATCATCGGTGCAAATACCGATCCGATGAGATACAGGAAGTTCGTGATGTTGTCCATCGGATAAACTATGGCTGCGATGGTTCCGATAACCGTCACGACGATGGCCACCTGCTTGCCCTTCAGCTTTGCAAATATGGATTCACTCGAAATTCCCGCAGAATACGCATCCAGAAATGTGGTCGTAACCGTGGAAAAAACCACAATCAGCAGCGCCGCGATTCCAAGTCCTGCCTTCAGCATAATCTGTGCGATGTCATATTCTCCGGTATAAATCGCCGCCCCCATACCGATAACATACATCCAGCAAGAAATCACGCCATATGTAACGGCACTTGCCGCCGTCGCCCTGAGCGGCGATTTGGCTTCTCTCGTGTAATCACTGATGAGAGGCAGCCAGGAAAGCGGCATAGCTACCGAAAGCTCCACCGCAGCTCCGAACGTCAGTCCGTCACTTGCTATAGTGCCTGCCGCACCGCCATCCACGAAGATGACTTTGCAGAGAATGATGGTCAGAACAAACAGCGCTCCCATGGCAACTACATTAACCTTGCCCAGATGTGTCACGCCTACCAAAAGCCATGCGATAATCAGCGCACCTATGATAAGGCACCAGATCCAGCGCCCGGTACACGCCACGCCGTCAGCGGCCAATGCCCCGTCGTAAATCATGATGGCGGTCCAGCCGACAAGCTGCAGCACGTTGAGGAACGAGAAGAGCAGTCCGCCCTTCTGTCCGAAGCTCATCTTTACCGTTTCCATGGCACTCTTCCGCACCTTGCCGCCGATTAATCCTGCCAGAAACAGCATCGTGCATCCGATGATATGCCCGACGATTATGGCCGCAAGTCCCTTTGCAAATCCCAACGAAGCCAGATATGTTCCCGTGATGATTTCAGCGAGTGAAACACCTGCACCGAACCAGATCATTCCGTTTTCAAATGCCGAAGTACGTCTCTCCTCCATTTAGCGCACCTCTCTTCCTGCACCCTGCAGACCCATGTTCCAAAAACCGTCAGGCTCAGAAGCTTCTTCCGTGAATGCGCTCTCAATATCAAACATATGATCCAGCGGGCCGCTGCCCGTTCCCAGGTCAAGGCGTGCACATAACGCGCCTGTAATATACGCCTTCGCCCGTTCGATGGATTTCTCCATTGTGTATCCTTTAGCCAGATTTGACGCAATGGCGCTGGAAAGCGTGCAGCCGGTACCGTGAGTATTAGGATTGTCTATCCGTCTTCCGCGGAACCATAGCCGCATCATGCCGCTGCAGAACAAGTCGCTGGCATCGTTTACCTTATGCCCTCCCTTACAGAGAACCGCACAGCCGTATTTTCCGCTGATGATCGCCGCAGCCGCTTCCATCTCATCTTCATTTGTGATATCCATGTCCGCCAGAACCTGTGCCTCCGGAATGTTCGGCGTGAGAAGATCCGCCAGCGGCAGCAGCTCCGTTTTCAAAGTCTCGATGGCATCATCGCTTATGAGCTTCGCCCCGCTCGTCGCTACCATTACCGGATCTATAACTATATTTTCCGCCTCGTATTCCTTCAGTTTCTCCGCGATTTTGCCGATAAGGGGTGCGGACGCCACCATACCGATTTTCACGGCGTCCGGTCTGATGTCCGTAAACACGGAATCCATCTGTTCCCCCAGAAAATCCGGAGTTACTTCCATGATATCTGTTACGCCGGTCGTATTCTGCGCAGTCAAAGCCGTAATCGCACTCATGGCATATACACCATTTGCGGTCATGGTCTTGATATCCGCCTGGATACCGGCGCCTCCGCTGGAATCACTGCCAGCGATTGTTAATGCTGTTTTCATAACCTCTCCTTTTCTAGGGAATGATGCTTGCTCATTCCCGTTTTGTTAGCATTAATTTTATTACGCGACAGAGAGTGGTGCCCCCGGTCTGCCGCAAAAAATATTAAATTATACTGTGAGCTTTTTTATAATATCCTCGGTGGTCTCCAGCGACTCAAATGCCAGGTCCGCTTCATTTTTCAGATCCTGCCAGTCATCACGACTGGAATCATCGTACACACCGATGGTGAAATACCCCGCTTTATTGGCCGTCCGCAAAGCGTAAAGCCCGTCTTCCACAACGCAGGTTTCTTCGGGAGTTGTTCCCATAAGCTCCGCCGCCTTATGAAATATCTCCGGCTCGCTTTTACTGCCTCCGACTTCTCCGCATGTGAAGACCTCCATAAAATACTTCGCCAGATCCAGTCTTTCCAGCGCATTTAAAATCTGTCTCTTATCGCTTGACGTCGCAACACTCATCGCAACGCCTTTTTCGGCAAGCGCCGCGAGCAGCTCATTGACGCCCGCTTTGGCCTGAGCCTCATCACGGTAAAAATCATCCACGATATTCAGAATCCCCTGATTGATTTCCTCCGCGCTTTCCGTCAGATTATACCTTTCTTTCAGATATGCCGCTCCATCTGCCAGACTGAGCGCGAACAGGATTTTGTTGAGATCTGCCTCCGGCTCTTTTCCAAGGCTTCTCAAGTATCGCTTTCCTGCATCGTCCCAGATTTTCATTGAATCCAGCAGCGTCCCGTCCACATCGAAAATAACGCCGCGAATATTCTTTGCAGGCTGCATCGGTTCTTTCGTCATTTCTTCCGTCAGCTCACGCAGTTTGCGAGATGCCGCCTCCACGTCTTTTTGTGCAAAGATAGCGCTGATAACCGCAATTCCGCAGATTCCGCTCCCTGCAAGCTCCTTCACATTGTCGGCGCCGATTCCGCCGATAGCAATAACCGGAATATTGACCGCCCGGCAAATGTCTTTCAGCGTCCTGAAATCCACCTCTACGGCATCCTCTTTCGATCCCGTCGCAAAGACCGCGCCTACTCCCAGGTAGTCCGCTCCGCGTTTTTCCGCCAGCTTCGCCTGCTCCACAGTCTGTGCCGATACGCCGATAATCTTGTCCGGGCCTAATTTTTCACGCACATCTCCGGCTTCCATATCGCTCTGTCCCACGTGCACGCCGTCAGCATCCATGGCAATGGCGATGTCCACGTTGTCGTTTATAACGAACGGAATATTGTGCTTCCCGCAAAGCTCTTTTATCTCTTTTGCCTCCTCCAGAAACAAATCCCGGGCCAGCTCTTTTTCCCTGAGCTGTACGAAGCTCACGCCGCCTGCAATCGCCTTTTCCACCTGCATGTAAAGCGTCTCGTCATCCGCCAGCCACCGTCTGTCGGTCACTGCGTACAGCAATAAATCTTTCTTATCGCACTTCATAATCTGCTCCTTTTTCCAGTGCATCTCCATCCATGTTGAAGATCGCATCTATGATGCGGTTTCTGTAGGTGGAGCTGCCGTCGCCTTCTGCCATAAAGCTCCAGCCCATTTCTCCGGCAAGTCCCATGGCGCATACAGCTGCCGCCGCCGCTTCCAGTTTGTTGTCCGGATTTGCCGCAAGGAATGCGGTCATCATACCAGAAAGCTGACATCCCGTTCCGGTAATTCTGCCCATTTCGGCTCTGCCGTTTCGGATTACATAGCATTTTTCACCATCCGCAACCAGATCGACAGCTCCGGTGATTGCGATGATGCTGCCGGTTTCGGCTGCAAAGTTTTTTGCAAAGGCCACGGCATTGTCAAGTGTTTCTTCCGTCACGGCATCCGCCGCATCGGCATCCACACCCTTCGTGGTTCCGCTGCCCAGTGCCAGCGTCTTAATCTCCGAAATATTGCCGCGAATCACATCCGGTTTCAGTTCATTCATAATCCTAAGAGCCGTTTCCGTTCTCAGTCTGCTCGCACCGGCGCCAACCGGATCCAGCAGCAGTATGTGATTCAGCTCCTTTGCTTTTTTACCGGCGATGAACATTGCCTCAATCGTACGCTTATTCAGAGTTCCAATGTTGATATTCAGGCCTCCGCAGATGGATGTGATATCTTCCACATCTTCCGGTTCATCTGACATTATCGGGCTTCCGCCGCATGCCAGCAGCACATTGGCGACATCGTTTACGGTAACATAGTTCGTGATGTTGTGGATCAGCGGCACAGTCCGCCGCACGTTATCCATGCACGTTTTAATCATTCCTATACCTCCTTGATAAATATAAAAGCGGATACACCTAAGAGGCATATCCGCATAAAAATCAGTTCTTTGCATCCTATATGTCCCTACGTTGGCATTATCCAAATCAGGTTTCGGGTCTAGATGTAATAATCTACTCTCAGCCTGCTTTCCGCAAGCTCCCCATTGTGATCACCGCTACAGTGTAGCATTTTTTTAATATAAAAACAAGACTTATCTTAAATAAATTTATACCGCATTCCGCATCAGCTTGTACATGCCGTCCTTCAATCCGTCAATCGACAATCTGAACATCGGGAATACCTTCTCGATTTCCGCAAATGATTCCGGCATCCACGCCGCTTCCTTTTCCCGTTCCTGCGGATGAAGCCAGATTGAATGCGGATACTTATCTCTAAACCGCTTAAACCAGGTAATTCCGTCGTCGGATCCCGACGACCAGCTGTTCTGAGAGCCATCCACGAGCTCATGTATCGCCATATCCGCATCTCCTACAAAGATTACCTTGTATTCACCGGAAATATTCCTGAGTATCCATTCACTCTCGATGCTTTTTTCGGGGTCCACTTCCGGATTCTCATATACCCGTTTCTCCAGGCAGTTGTGAAAATAATAGATTTTCAAATCAGAGAAAGTATTCGCTTTGTGAAGCGACTGAAACAACAGACTGCAAAGCTGCTCATACGGCTGCATGGAGCCTCCCGAATCGATGAGTACCATCAGCTTCAATTTGTTTTTACGAGGCGGCTGCATCCGTATATCCAGAATTCCGCCGCGCCTGCAGGTATAATCTATCGTTCCTCGGATGTCCAGTTCTTCCTCGCTGCTTTCCAGTTTTCGCGACAGCTCTCTAAGCAGTCGGAACGCCATCTGAAACTGCCTCGATTCAATCGTGCAGTCCGTTCTCCAGTCACGGAAACGCCGGTCTCCCCGCGCATGAATGATGCTTTTTCCGCCCGCGCCCTGCATCATGGCACCGTTCCCCGTTCCCGGTCCTGCGCCGGCTCCGCTCGAAGCACTTCCGAAAATCGCCTCACCGCCCGCGGCTGCCTGCCCCGGATTAAGCTCCCACTCCTGCGCAGCCAGCCGCTCGTTCATAGTCTCCATCGCCTGCGCAAAGTCCAATTCACTCCGATTGATATAACCCGCGAAGATTTTTCCCGCTGTTTCAGGCTGCTCCGAAAGTTCTTTCATCTCCCGCATCAGCTTTGCAGAATCCACGGTTTTAAAATATCGATAAAACATGTCATCGAATTTATCCAGATCGCTCTCCGTCTTGACCAGCAGTGCCCGGCACAATATATAGAAGCCGTGAAAGCTCTGCCCGTGAAGTCCCCGATGCAGTCCCTCCGTAAGAGCCAGCCAGTCGTGAAGCGATACCTTGATGCCTCCGCTTCTAAGAAACAGTAAAAATCCCAGAAACATTACCGCAGACCTCCCCGCAGGCCGCCCGCACTCTGCTTCACTTCCTCCAGGTCCTCATCTTTTTTGATCAGAAAGCTTAAAAGCGGCAGATCCGAGCGCAGTTTATCCGTCGGAATTCCGCTCAGCTTCAGTGCCCCGATCCAGTCCAGCAGCTCGCTGGTGCTCGGTTTTTTCTTCAAATCAAAATATTCCCGGACGTAAAAAAATGCATCCAGCACCTGATTCATCAATTCATCCTCTATGTCCGGGTAATGAGCGAGAACGATATCTCTCATCAGTTTTTCATCCGGGAATTCGATGAAGTGGAATGCACATCGGCGCAGAAATGCGTCGGGCAGTTCCTTTTCCGCATTTGAAGTGATGATGACGATCGGCGCATGCTTTGCTTTGATGGTCTCATCGGTTTCCGGAATGTAAAATTCCATCCGGTCCAGTTCCCACAGCAGATCGTTGGGAAATTCCAGATCGGCTTTATCTATTTCGTCTATCAGCAATACACACTGCTCATCGGAGCAGAACGCCTCCCCGATTTTCCCCATTTTGATGTACCGTTTGATATCATCCACACCCTCGTTTCCAAGCTCGCTGTCGTAGAGGCGTTTTACCACATCATACTGATACAGGCCGTCCTGTGCCTTGGTCGTGGACTTGATGCTCCAGATAATGAGCTCCTTGCCGAGAGCTTTTGCGATGGCCTCCGCCAGAGCCGTCTTGCCGGTTCCCGGTTCTCCCTTTACCAGCAGCGGTTTATTCATTTTTATGGCGATATTTGCCGTCAGCATCAGATCGTCGCTTATGATATAAGCATCCGTGCCCCTGAATTGATAATTTGTTTCGTTCATTTCTTCTGCTCCTTGTTTTTTTACCATGTTTCAGGAACCGTATTTAAATAAACACATTGAGAATGCCGATTACGAATCCTATCAGCGCACCCAGATTGACTATGGTATTAAGTTCTTTTTTCATCACGGAAAGCACCATGCTTTCAAGTTCCATAACGTCCATGGCGTTGATTTTATCTTCGATGAGAGACGCCAGATCGATTTTCTGCAAAAGCCCGTTCATATGCTTTTCCACCGCATGAACATAAAAAGCTTTTACGGTGCTTCTCACCATGCTCTTGCTGATGGAAAAATCGTACAGCATCTCCACTCCCGTCTTTTCTTCCATCTCGCTGACCTTCTGCTCCAGTGCCGGACGAATGTATTCCAGCCCGTGATCTTCCACGTATTTCTGCATTTTCTCACCTGCGGGTTCGATAAGAGATGCCAGCCGCTCCGGCGGAAGCATCATGGCAATCATGCCGCCCATCATGCCGTCGCCGCCGATTTCAGCCAGCTTTTCCTGCACATGACGCATCATCGATTCCGAAACTTTTTCCTGCAAAGGCATCTGCAGTACGGTTTCATATATTTCCTCGCTCAAAGTATCGCAGATTTTTTCCTTCGTCTTTTCGTATTCCGCGTCATCCCAGCGGGTCACGCGGCAGACTGCATTCTGCAGTCTGCTTTGCAGAATTGACTCTGCCTTGTCCGCAACGGCATCCTGCATGGGCTCCGAAAGCAGACTTTTGCGGATGTCCTCTCCCGTAATCAGCGTATCGGCTACCGTCCGTCCGATTACGCGTGCCAGTCTTGGTTTTCCCTTGGGGATAACTCCCGGCGTGAACGGCAGCGTTTTACCGCAGATTCTGATTTCCTTCCGCGGCCTGAACAGCATTTTTACCGCCAGGTAATTTGTAAAATATCCTATGACCGCCCCGATCATAGGGCCGGCCAGAATTGACCAATCCATTATGATTTCCTCCTCTTATGCCAATGGTGTGTATTTCTTTTCCGGTACCGCATCGTCCTTGTGAAGGCGCAGGCGAATCTTTTTGAATACCGGCGAATGGAAATAACATTCCTCCGTGATGTTCAGAATATTGTCGAACTCCCATCCTGCGATGGAAATCGCCACTGTATTTTCATCCATTAAATGTCTCTGCGCCATATCGGTCCCCGTGATGACTGCCCGCGGATGTTCTTTTTTCAGTTCCGCAAACGGAATCCGCAGCATTGATGCACATCCGGATACAGTCGTTGCAATGGCTGCATCGTATTCAGGCTTGTTATACCCATGAAGAATCAGCATGCCTGAAAGCTGATCCGGATTTACAAAAGCAACTACCAGATCAGGTTTCATACCTTCCTTATACGGCTCGAATCTGATGGCATCAAACCCATCCATAACGTCTTTTGGAAGCTGCTCAAACATTGCTTCCGCCACCTGCGGATTGCACTTGAATTTTTCGCCGGGCGGCGTCCACTGCTGATCGGAACCGTGAGATAAAAACACGCCGAATCCACCCGGAATTTTCGGACGTTCATCATTTAAACCGCTGTTGTGCTCAAATCCGCCGCAGCTGCATGAGCCTGCCCTCAATACAAGAGTTTCTCCGTTAAGCACTCTTTCAAATCTCTTGTAAACGCATCCGAAAATATCGTTTACATGTTCATCCTCCGCATGTACTCTGGTAACCGCCATCAGTCGGTTTTCCAGCTTTAATTCCTTTACCAATTCCGAATAGCTCATGTCTTACCTCCATCTCCTGTGTGAAACTACAGATTTTATTTTACACGAAAGGGGTATGGATTGCAATGCGGTTTACTATTTGTAAAATATACTTGACATTAGGTATGTCATATGATACTTTATGGGTAGATAATATTACACCGCAAAAACCAAAGGGAGGTATCTTTTATGAATTTGAGTATGAGTATGGGCTATGCAGCCGGATTGCTGGTCGGCATCCTGATTGCTGCAGTTCTGATAAAATTATTCTTCAAAAAATTTCATACGGACGGGAAGAAAGACCGTTACGATGAACGTCAGCAAATGCTGATCGGAAAAGGGTATAAATACGGATTCTACGGCATCCTGATTTATAACGGACTTTATGCCGTATTGGGATCCTGGCTGAACAGCAGCCTGTTTTCACCGGGTGTTTCCGCATTTATAAACGTTTCCGTAGGCCTTATTGTATTCGCCGCTTACTGCGTCTGGAACGGTGCATACTTCGCGATGAATTTCAATGCCAAACGCTATATGATCCTGCTGATCGTCATTGCCGTTATCAATTATATCGTCGGATTTCTCAGCATCGCACGCGGAGTACCGATGGTGGAAAACGGCGTCCTGACTATTTCTGCAAGCAATCTCATGTGCGCGGGTCTTATGACTGCCATTCTGCTTATTGTGCTGATTCGCAGGCTGGTTCCCATTAAAGACGATGAAGAATAGGAGGGCGGCTTACTTATGAAAAATCTCAAATTAAAAGCCGCCCGTGCTGCGAAGGATCTTTCTCAGCAGGCGCTTGCCGACCTGGTGGGTGTTTCCCGCCAAACCATCAACGCTATCGAAAAGGGCGACTATAATCCAACTATTAAATTATGTATTTCAATCTGCAGGGTTTTGGATAAAACCCTCGATGAACTGTTCTGGGAGGAATCTCAATGATTCCATTTAACATTCCGCTTCGCGGTTCTATTTTAAAACCGACTCAAAGCTGACCCCCGTGAGTGCCGCATCTGCAATGTTTGCACATGAATTGCTGATACGATCGAAGCTGTGCAGAATTTTACTGAAGTCATTCGTCATCTCAGCGTCACAGTCTCCCTGCTTTACTCTCTTCATATGATTTTTACGCAGTCTGATCGTCAAATCCAGTACGGTATCCTTTTTATGTATAATCTTTCTGGCATCCTCACCGTTTCCGGTCTTGACAACCTCCAGTACGCTCCTGTACATATTTTCTATTATTTCCAGTCCGCTGCACAAATCTTCCACCGCCTCCGGCGTCAGCTTGTGCTTTTTCTCCATTATATTCTGCAAAGACTCCGCCGCCTCTGTGCAAAGTGCATCGGTTCTCTCAATATCACTCAGTATATACATCATTCTTGCGGTCTGCGTTGCCTGTTCTTCAGTCATGGAACCGGAAGAGAACAGAGTTGAAAGATAAGATATTATGTTGTCATACAGCTTTTTCACAACAGCGCTTTCACGCAGAATGGAGTTTACACGACGCTGATCCTGACGCTGTATCGCGTGATTTAAACGATGAATCATGTGCTCCACCATACCGCTGCAGCGCAGGATTTCCCTCGCTACCATTTCCATGGCGGCGGCAGGCTGATTGATCAGTCTCAAATCCAGGAAAACAGGCTTTTCTTTAGATGCTCTTCCCTTTTCCTTGTACGGCAGAATCTTTACTACGATTTTTACAAGGAGCCAGATGAGCGGCAGCCAAATCAATGTCATTATTACATTGAAGCACGTATGCGCATTGGCAATCTGCCTTGCGATAACCTCCACTTCCGGACCTTTGGTTGAAATCATCTGAATAAAATGTGCATACGGTTTAACGAACCAGATGAAAATAAATGCACCTGTTATATTAAACGTGCAGTGAGCCAGTGCGGTGCGCTTTGCATCACGACTCTGACCGATGCTTGCCAGAAGTGCTGTAATCGTCGTACCGATATTGTCTCCCAGCAATACAGGAATCGCACCCGCAAGTCCGATGATGCTGCTCACTCCATCCGGTCCCGCCTGCGATGCGAAGTTCTGCAGAACCGCTATCGTCGCGCTGCTGCTCTGTACTACCAAGGTCATGAGCGTTCCTACCAGTACGCCCAGCACAGGGACTCCCGAAACGTGCTCTATCATGCTTACGAATACCGGACTCTCCGCCAGAGGCCCCATGACGTCTCCCATGATCTGTATGCCTTCAAACAACAGTCCGAATGCGAAAACAGTCTGACCGATGCTCTTGATTTTTTCTGATTTGAAGATAAAAGATACGATGAATCCAAAGAAAATGATAACGAAAATGTAATCGCCGATGTTGAATGCCAGAAGCTGTGCAGTCATCGTGGTTCCGATGTTTGCTCCGAGTATTACGGAAATTCCCTGCTTCAGGCTCATCAGCCCGGCACTTACAAAGCCGATAACCATGACCGTCGTAGCGCTGCTGCTCTGCATTACCGCGGTTGCTATCGCTCCGGCCAATACTCCCATCACAGGATTTACCGTGAGGATTCCGAGGATTTTTTTCATTTTTTCCCCGGCCGCTTTCTGGAGCGATTCACTCATCATGTTCATACCGAAAAGAAAAATTGCCAGCCCGCCCAGCAGGCCGAAAGTAATCTGAAAAGCGTCGTTCATATGTTCTCCCTCTCTGCTTAAATACCACTTATTACGCTTTTCATTATATATTAACAGTGTTAACCTACGTTTAACCTTATTGTTAATTCGGTATTAAGTTTGCCGTGAATGTTAAGAACAGGTTAAGGAAAACAGCAAAAAAAAAACGCCCTGCCACATTTTATGGGCGTTTTTTTGCTGTGTCAGCACATTTTATGTTCATGCGTTCAAACCCGGCTATTCCTCCGTTCTCTCCGGAACCTCCATGCGCCGAAGCACTCCAGGCCCATCGGAAGCAGCAGGAATACAGCGTAGACACCGTAAAAAACATATGACCATGTCGTTACGCGGTTCCATATAATCTCCGGATCGTAATATATTCTCGTCTGATCCAGCAGCAGTGCCGCCGCAAGTCCGACAAGGCATGCACCCAGCACCACTACAAGGCTGCGGTCCCGGTTGTCGAATCGATAAATTGAATATGCCGTCCTGCCCCGCATCCCGCAGCCGCGGCTCTTCATTGAAAAAGCACTTTCAACAAAGCTTTCCAGTGTCCACGTAATCAGAATCGACACCTCGCGAATACCGTTTCTCATCCGCCTGAACGGATTGCCCTGATGCACGCCTCTGCCGATTCCCCGCTGCGCCGTTTCAATCTGCGATGCACGCACCCTCACTCTGCCGAACATCCTCAATGCCACCGACAGCATGAGAGAAAGCCACGGTGAAACCTTTCCAAAAAGATAAACGATCTTATCCGCGGAAAATACCTTCAGGAAACAGCTGAACATCATAAGCGCCGAAGCCACCGTCACCGACAATACCAGCCCATAGACTATGGACTCCAGCGTAATCTCATTGCCGATAAAATTCGCCTTCAGATTTGTTACGCCGAAATGATTGTAAGATGCATAAATGCACGTATAAATCAAAGCCAGCGGAATCAGACACAGATTAAAAATCAAGCCGCGCTTTCCCCGCAGTTTCACAGACCAGGCAAAAGACGCCGCAAACGAAACCGCCAGAAATACAGGGTGGCGGAACATAATTATCCCTGCCAATGCCGCCGCAAAATATATCAAGTTGATCAAAGGATGATAACTGCTGAATTTCATAGGCTACTCCGCTTCCATCATACCGTATTTAATCTTAATTCGATCCAGCTTATTGATCATCGGACGCGCCAGCACCAGCAGCGTCAATGCCACCGCCAGCCCATGCACAGCATTAAAAGGCACTCCCGCCAGATAAACGGTTCCTACCGATGCTGTATTTATCATGGAACTCATCGTAAACAGCGTGCAGGTATCCAGAATCGGTCCAATCAGAACCAGTATTATAATGCCGCCGATAATTGCCGTCAGAACACGCCTTTTAGTCGTCATCACGCCCGCTTTGCAGAGATATCCCGCAAGCAGTCCCGCAAGTCCGTATGCAAACATCTGCCATGGCGTCCACGCTCCCTGCCCGAAGATAAAATTGCTCACAAAAGCGCTGATGCTGCCGGTCATGAATCCGGCCTGCGGGCCCAGAGCCATACCGCAAATCATAATAATGCCCACGATGGGTTTGAACTGAGGAAACATGATAAACGCCGCCCTTGAAGCCACTGCTATGGCAGACAATACCGCAATCAAAACCATTTCACGCGTCTGCGGACTGCGCTTCTCAAAACCGAGCCAGAATGCCGCAATGGCACATAACAGCACAATCATGCTGGTGAGATAAAACTTTCGGTCACCCATCTGCCAGGATAGTATCAAAACCGCAGGGATTACAATCAGTACGAGGCCGAGTCCGATCCACTGCTTCACTTTTAAAGATTTTTCCTGCATAATTCGATTACATCCTCCACATTTACCGCATTTTCAAAAATATGACGACTCATGCGGTTCGCTGCCGTCGTGTAAAAACTGTTGCGTGCAAAAAATTTCTCCGGTGTATTCACCGTCACAATGCTTCCGTCAAAGAACATTCCTGTCATATCCGCATAACGAGCGCAGAATTCCACATCATGAGATACCATGACTATAGTCACGTTCTCCTGCTGCAGCCGTTTTAAAACACCTGCAAATTTCTGCTTGAAGAAACTGTCCATTCCCTTGGTCGGCTCATCCAGTAAAAGTATCGCAGGCTCGGTAAGCATCACCTTGGCGAGTGCTGCTCTCTGCTGTTCTCCTCCCGAAAGGTCGTAAGGGTGGCGTTCCATCAGCGCATCGACTTCACATATCTTCGCCATACGCATAATCTTTTCTTCGTCCGGTTTTCCATCGCACATTTCCAGCAGTTCTTCCCGAACTGTCTTTTTTACAAATATGCTGCGCGGATCCTGCGGCAGCATTGCCAATGTTCCCGCAAACAATTCCCGTCCTTTATATTTATCAAGACGCTTTCCTTCAATCTGAATCCTGCCGCGATACGGCCTGCATACGCCGCATATGCTTTTAAGCATCGTCGATTTGCCCGTACCGTTTCCGCCGACTACCGCAAAGAGACTGCCCTGCGGAATGTCAAGCGTAACGCCTCGCAGCACGTCCGGTGCATCCTTTTCATAACGGAACCACACGTCCTTCAGCGAGATTATCAAAGGTGCGTTTTCCAGTTCTTCTTCCGATTTGTGACGGCCCTTCGCCTCAATATTCCGGTCGAGGCTGTCCATATCCCGGCCGGCAAAGAGTTCGCTTAAAAAGCTTCGGCCCTCCCGCACCGTCAGCGGACAGCTGCCGCTTAAAGCTTTCGAAGGCAAGTCGGAGCTGTCTGAGTTTGCCGCATTTGAAGCAGTGTCTCCCGATGCCCCGCCGCCGACGCCGTAGTACACCTGAACCGGTGCCGGCATAGCTGTAAACATCTCATGCTTTCGCTCCTGCAGAAAATCGCATGTCTGCCGCGGCGATCCATCCGTCAGAATTCGCCCTCCGTCCATAACCACCACGCGGTCCGCCGCGTGATAGATATCCTCAAGCCTATGCTCCGTAATCAGAATCGTCGTTCCGAGCTCCAGATTAATCTTGCGCACGGTGTTTAAAAAATCTGCTGCCGCAATCGGGTCAAGCTGGCTGGTCGGTTCATCCAGAATCAGTACATCCGGCTGCATCGCCATGATGGATGCCAGGTTCAGAAGCTGCTTCTGGCCGCCCGAAAGCTGACCCACATCTTTATAAAACCAGTCCTGAATTCCGAAATAACTGGCCATCTCCGCCACGCGGAGCCGCATGGTTTTCTGATCCATGCCCAGACTTTCCAGCCCGAACGCCAATTCATGCCAGACTTTATCCGTTACAATCTGGGCGTCCGGATCCTGCATCACGTAACCGATTTTCGCCGCCTGCGTCCTCTGATCCGCTTCCGAAAGGGGCCTGCCATGAAACAAAATCTCTCCTTCTCGTTTGCCGTGAGGGGTCAGAACCGTCTTGCAGTGCCGCAAAAGAGTCGTCTTGCCGCAGCCGCTTTTGCCGCACAGCAGCACGTATTCCCCGTCTTCTATCGTCAAGTTTATATCCTGCAGAACTTCCTGCGCTGCCTGTGACGCTTCGCCCTGAGCCCCCGGATATGAAAACCTTAGATTTTTGATCTCAAAACATGCCATCGCACTTCCTCCACTACATTTATCACAATCGGAATACTTAAAAACATAAACCAGCAGATACTGCCGATCAGAAGCCACGGGTTGTCGGCCCCTGTTATAAACAACTCCGGCGTATAGGTTGCCCGCAAGCCTCCTCTGAGCACCGAGACGAGAACCGCCGCAATAAATACCGCCATCAGGCAGAGCGCAAGCCTGTCCCTTTTAACAAACGAATACATCGAAAACGCGCTTCGGGTACCGCTTCCATACCCTCGGCTCTGCATGCTGTCCGCCGTAATCACGCCGCCCTCCAGCGCCCAGGAAGTCAGTGATGATACGACCGCAAACGATGCGTTGAGTTTGCTTTGCACCGATGCTTCGGCGTCCAGCTTGCCGATGCATCTGCGCGCTGTCGTAATCTGTCTTGCCTTTCGCTGAAACCCCGGAACCATACGAAATACCATCGTGAGAATCATGGAAATCACCGGACTTCTGCGTCCGAACACGTACATGAATTTATCGCTGGTAATCGTTCGGTTGTATGATCCGAACCACAAAATCACCGCAGTGAACATGGCACCCAATGCCATGCCGTAATACAGAGCTTCCAGTGTATAAGGCCGCTCTCCCAGATAGAACAGTACCCGGCTGCCTCCGGTGTTCAGGAGCGGATTCAGCAGGCTCAGCGCCAGAAACAACGGAATCATGCCGCCGATCATCCGAAGTCCCTGCCGTCCCCGCACCTGCAGATAATATACAGCCGAAAGCACCAGTGAACAGATTAAAAACACCGGATGCACAATAAGCACCGTGAAAAACACGGTGCCTATGTAAAATGTAAAATTGACATGCGGGCTGTAACCCGAAAATGTATCCTGATTGTTCATATATTTATTCTATCAAACTTTTTCAGAGGTGTCCACTGCGTCCGCAGATTCATCGCACAGCTCCGCCGGCAGTCTTTCCTCCGCCAGCTTCTTAATTTCATTAAACCGCGATGCGATGTAATCATATGCTTTTCTCGAGTGCGGAATCAAACAGCTGCTACAGTCTTTAACCTCTTTATAGTAGACGTAATTACCGCCGCAGTCCGCGCCCAGCGCATAAAGCGGGCAGTAGCAGAAGAGGCAGTTAAAATCCTCTTCCGACTTGTTGCCCTTCAGCTCATGACACGGAAAATATTCACATTGTCTGTGGCTGAAAAATTTAAAATTTTCTGTTTCAGGTGGTTCATATCCCCCGCTTTTATTACTCATTTATTTCCCCCTTACCTTTTCTTTTTTTAGCAATAATTATTACAATCAGTGCCGCTGCAGCAATGGCTCCTGCGATAATCCACGGCAGTACATTGCTCGCTGTCTGTGCTCCCAGCAATGAATCGATGGATTCATTGGATCCTGCGATTCCGTACAGTGAGAAGTCAGACGCTTCGAATTCGATGGTGCCGGCTTCGGAATCCAGCTGACCCTCAACCAGTTTGATGCTGCCGTTATCTGCAATGTGCACGATTACCGGTGTATTGTAGCTTCCGATATCGACCATCGGCATCTTGACGCGAATCAGACCGCTCGGATGCCATTCGCTGTTATCGAGCGTATTGATGAATGTTATGTCGCAGAGATTGAACATTTCACTGTCATCTCCCAGCACATTCTTAACCTTAGTCTGCTGCTTTTCGGTAATTGTCTTCTGCGTTACCACCAGCTTGATGTACCACGGCAGATTTTCCGCACTGGTTGCTCTCACATCGATGCCGGATTCTTTATCGTAATGATACATGGACGCCAGTTTCTGAGTAATCTCCGTAAACTTTGTCCAGCTGTCCGCAGCTTCGACAGCTTTCTTTTCCGATACGGAAAGTGCATTGTATGCCTTGTATGCATTCACAATCTGCTTAATCTGACTGTCGGTGTAATCCTTCGCACTTGAAGGAAGTCCCGCATTGACAACTGCATCGATCTTGCTCAGAGCCGCCTTTGCAGCTGTTGTCATGTTGGCGAGCTTGATGTTCGCTGTCTTTGTGATGGAGCGTGTCGTTCCGGAAGCCGCTAAAGTTGTTCCGGAAGGTGTAATGCTGTCTGTCGTTCCCTTATTCTCTTTTTCTGCAGCCTCTGCAGCTTTTTTCAGTTCAGCCAGCTTGTCGATAGCCTTTTTCAGAACATCGTAGTTGCTGATCTGTTCTTTCTGAGAATCGGTCAATGCATCATATGCTTCCTTGGCAGCATTAATCTTGCTCTCTTTATCCAGCGTAACCGTTCCGATATCATCGATCAGTTTTTCAACATTTTCGATTTCCAGCTCGTTCAGTTTCTTTTCAGCTGCAACCAGCTTATCGTAATTGGTTACTTTCTCCTTGTTTTCATCCGACAGGGCATCATAAGCCTTTCTTGCCGTATCGATTGCCATCTTGCTGTCCAGCGTTACATCTCCGATTTTGTCAATCAGATTCTTCACTGTTGTGTAGCTTGGAACACCTACTGCAAAGACATTGCCGGAATCGTTCTTGTAATACAGATTTCCGTTTTTATCGCAGATGATGCTGCTTATGCAGTAGTTTGCAAAGCCTGCTGCATCATAGAGTTCAATAAGCTCTGTATCGTCTTTTGTCTGCGCACCGTTCTTCACCTTAATCATCGATATGCCGCCCGGATTTGCGTTGTATGTCGAATAGAAATACAGGTAACCTTCATCCTCGTAAGCTGTCGACATAAGCATCGAGCACTGCGGATATCCCTTAAGACCTACTGCATATTTCATTTCCAGCGTATCGGCATCCGCAGCCACGAAATTGCCCGATGAACCTGAGGATGTTATTCCGCTTCCCGTCGCAAAGTATACAACTCCCTTGTAAACTATAGGTGTGCTTGTCGACTGTGCATTGTAGCTTACCATCTTCAGACCCGAAAGCGTTCCTGTTTTTTCATCGATCTTCGCACTGCAGAGATATCCGCCCTTTGTTGTAAAGTAAACTTTGCCGTTCTCTTTATCATATGCTATTGAAGATCTCTGATCTCCTGCTCCCGTAAGGGTAAGGCTGCTTACTGCCTCGCCCGTAGTCTTGTTGTATGCTGTGAGTACTGAATCGCCTGCAGTACCGCTCGTACCGTCATCGGTTCCCACGATGATGTAATTGCCTACGGATACAGAACCTGCCCAGTAATAACCGCCGGCCTGTCTGTGCATCCATGTTGCCTGCTTTGTCTCATCGGTTTTAGTCACATCTTCATCAGTAACGCTGATGCATACATAGTCCGCAGTCTTTGTTTCTGAATTCCAGAAGCCTGTGTAGATATATCCGTCCGAATAAGTAATCGGCGACAGTGCCTGTCCCTTAAGCGGATCTTTGTAGATCCACAGCGATTCCAGCGTCTCAGCATTGAATGCCTGTACCGTTCCGTTGCCGAGAGGACAGAATATCATGCCTTCCGCATAAGTCGGAGGTGTGTATCCATAGCTCGGACTTGTACTCATTGTTCCGGTTTTCAGTGTTTCTCCTGTTTTGAGATCCAGCTTGTAAATCTTGGTGCCTGACATAACAATCAGTGCATCATCAACTATTATCTGCACACTCGGAGCTGCCGACCAGCCTGAACCGAGTTTTGCATTCCAGAGCAGTGCAGTGTCTTCCTTTGATATCGGAGTTTGAGTATCGGTGATTCCCATGTTGGTATCACTGCCTCTGAAATTGCTCCAGTCGGATGAAACGTCATTCAGTCCGTCATCCGCCGCTTTTTCCAGTGTTACCTCGAGTTTGCCGCCCGCTGCAGGCACTTTGCCTGTCTGAGCAACATAACCGTACTTTGTAACCACATATGTGTATTCGCTTGCACTGAACATTCCCGAGAAGCTTCCGTCTTCGTTTGCCTTTACTTCAGCGCCTTCCGAATCGTATACCTTGACAATTGCATCTTTCGGCGTCGCATCAACCTTGAAATCCAGCTGCTCTGCACGCTTCAGGTTCAGAGTGTATGTGTTTTCAAGTCTGTTTTCACCCTCGCCTGCTGCGACAGTGATTTCCACCTTGTCCTTATCCTTGACATTCACTGCTGAATCCGCACCGCCGTTATATGTCACGGTATATCCGCTGCCTTTCGGCACTGCTGTAAGGTCAAGAGTTTCTGTCTTTTCAGGAATTGTAAGCGTGTATTCGTTTTCTGTCGCTGAGAAGGTCTTATCCAGATAAAATTCTGTATCGCCGCTCTTTGCAGTGATGCCTGTCAGCGTAGGAACGCAGTCAATTGAAATAGTATATGCTGTGCCTTCTTTATCCGAACCGTCTGCCGGTACCGTCTTAATAGTAAGAGTGTTCTTGCCGGCGCTCAGGCATTTTGCTACATACTTCGAGCTGCCCTTTGTCCATGTTATGTCTTTAGACTGATTGTCTCCGTAATACAGCATTACCTTCGCATCACTGTCTGCCGCCTTCGCACGGAAACGCAGGTCAGTCAGGCTGTCCGTCTGTCCGGAAATCGTATATTCAGTCGTTTCGCTGTCGAAAGTCTGTCCCGATGTGTATGTATCGCTTTCATTTTTAATCAGCACGCTTGTATTTGTCGGAGAGAATCCGCTGTGTACAATCAGTGACTCCAGCTTGATTTTTTCGTTCTCTACCGTCAGATTTACCGTATATGCGGTCGACCAGCTTTCGCCGTCATACGCACGGAATACCAGCTTGTGAGTTCCGTTCGCATCATATGTTACCGAATAGTCAGCATCTGCCGTGACTTCTTCTGCACCGTCCACCGATACGGCATACGTGAGTTCATCGCCCTGCGGATCCTCAAATATCGTATCGAGATCAAGCGTATAGGCTGCATTCTTAGTGACTGAAGCTGAAAGCTCTGCCGCCACGCCGTCCTTCAGCACCGGTGCGGTATCCACAGATACCTTTATCCACGGTGATGTGATATATGTGGATTCACTGCTGCTGTATGCCGATACATAATATGTGCCGGCTTTAGAGAATGAAATCGTTGCATTGCCGTCCTTATCGGTAACTGCATCCTCTATATTTTCCGTCTTGCCGGTCTTTGCATCCACCAGCGTCAGCTGTGCATCGGCAATTGCACCCCAGCCGCCCTGCTTTACTGCATCTTCTTTTGTAAGTGCTCCGCAGTACGCATACATCACGCCCTGCAGATTCAGCGTAATCTTCTCATCCTTTGCCGCATTTACACTGCTGACCTTCGCACCGTTCTGCTCGAACCATGTGTAGTAGTCCATGTAATATGAATCCTGATAGAAGAAGAGATCCATGCTGTCTCCGTCAGCTACCGGAGCCTGATTTATCATATATCCCGTATATCCGTATGTCGTGTATTCACTTGTCGGGTCATATGGGTATGCGCCGTTTATCGCAAAGCTTACCGAGTATGTGTTTTCACCCATGACTTTGCTGATTGTTCCGCTGTTTACTACCAGGTAATCATCCTTCGTGTCCTTTGTGAATGCATCACCGAGCATCACCTCGTGAAGTCTTACCAGTACGTCAAGCGCCGATACGCTCTTCTCTGAATCCACGGAATCGGTGTATCCGTAGCTTTCAGCCAGGTTGCTCTCGACTTCGAGCGCCTGCGGAGTCATAAGATATGAATTTGCCTGCTGGAAAGACGTAGACACTGAAGCTTTTACGGTCTTTGCCGTTTCCACCGTCAGCGTGTACTCTTCTGCAGCCACGCTGTCAGCGGTTCCGGACTCGCCTCCGTTCATCGACGGCCATGACGGATCTCCGCATTTTACCGTAATCTTTGTCCCATCACTTACCGGAATCTGATCACTGCGGCCATATTCCGTTGTTCCGATGAACGTGCGCACCTGAAAGTTCTTATTGGATGCTGTCGGAGTTACCGTAATACTCTCCGTGCCCTTTGGAACCGTCAAAGTGTATTCATGAGTGTCTTTGTCGAATGCCGGACTTAATGTTCCTGCACTCGTCACGATATTTTTAACTGTCTTATCGTTGTTGCTCCAGCTGCCGCCGAGGTCTTCTCCGCCATTAAGGGTGTACATGATGCGAATCTCGTCACCGGCTTTTAAATTTCCTGCTGCAAGAGAATATTGGCTGAAACCCTCGTTCGTAAACCAGTCGTTCAGCGTTCCCATCCATCCGGCCATACCTTCTGCTGCCAATCCATTGATGGATGAGATATACCCTGTATCAGCGCCCACGCATTCAGCACTGATGGAATTCAGCGCCGCTACAATGCAGCTCATTACTGTGGCATTTTCTTCCAAATCCACCCAGGTGTCTACCAGTGTTCCTTCCCACGCAGCACCCGCATCTTTTGTATATGTGGTATTTTCTACAATAACATGAACCTGATTATCATGATTCGATTCATCATTGCCCGTCAGGCCGGCTGTAAGAACATTCGCTGCCAAAGTAACCGCATTTGCAGCTGCCTTGGTCTTCAGCTCATCCGAAACCGCACTGCTGTCAACCGCCTGCGGCTGCTCTGCGGACTCAGTCTCTGCATCGCTCTTTGCAGAATCGTTCGAATCCGTCTTTGCAGAATCCTGTGCGAATACGAACGAAATGCTCAGATCCTTGGAAAATTCCGCATCTCCGGAAAATGCAATCGTAAGATCTCTGCCGTTTTCAGGATCTAGGAAAACATCCGCATCACCGCTGAATCCGGAAATCTTGCCGTTTGCTATCTGCAGATCATGATTTTTCGCAGCCTCAACGTCCGCAATTTTAACCTTGTATCCGTTGATATTGATATAGTTCAGCTGATACGCATCCCGTGCATTGCCCTTATCGTCGTAATAGTTTTTCAGCGTGATGCCGTATGCGTTGCCGCCGCTGTATCCGATTGTTTTCTTGTCGTTCAGGTTCTGCTTCGCCTGATAAGATTTCTCATCCTTTTTAGTCAGCGTATCTTTCTTTACAGAAACAGTCTTGTCCTTCTGCTGTTTCACGATACCTGCTTCCAGATAAGGCTTGTCCTGGGCTTTATCCGTCCCAATGCCTTCTGCCGTGATTTCGGCAAAATACTCCGCCGCATCACCGGTCGTCTTCTCAGCATTCGACTGTGACGCAGACGATGATTTCTGCGCTGCCGCCGACTTCTGCGCTGCGGATGAACCGCTGTCTGCAGATGTCGCTTCCTGCGTTTTCGATGAACTTTCATCTGCAGAAGCCGTTTCCTGCACTGCAGATGAATTCGTCTCTTCTGCCGCCGCTTCCGTTCCGAAAGCCCATGTCGGCACCAGAGTCGTAACGACCATCATAAACATCAGTAGAATACTAAGTGTTTTTCTGCTTCGTTTCATACTCCCCTCCATTTCATTTCTACATACCGCCGCCTACATCGGCTCCGAGTCCGTTGCAGGTATAGCACCATACGATAACGTCTCCGTTCTTCAGCTTATAGCTGGAACATCCATAATTCGGGTACCATCCGTTGACCTTGTACATCCAGCCCGACTGTTCGCCGCAGTCAAATTCATACAGGTTGTTGATTCCCTCTATATAATAGCTTCCATACAGCGGAGTATACGAATATTCAAGCTGTATCCCCGTGTATGAGCAGGCTCTCTTCAGCACATCGAATACCGTTTCGCCATCGGCGAACTCCACCTTGCTGGTAGCCAGTATCACGCCGTTTGACGGAACGTACTTGTTCTTGCCGGCCGTCAGATTGTCCATGTTTTTTAATATGGTATCACAGCGAATCTGAATTGTGCATGTCTTGACATCCGAAGAACCGCTGCTTTTGCTTGAACTCGACTTGCTGCTGCCCGATGCCGATGAGCTGCTGCCGGATGATGCAATTTCCTTATAAAGTGCGTCTTCCTTGGCCGCTGCTTCCTGCGCCTTTTCCTTCTCAGCCGTACGGTCATCCTGAACCTTCTTCAGCTCCTTTGCCGTAAAGCAAAGCTTATCTTTACTGTCGCATTTCGATGCCTGAGTCAGCACAAAGTCATCAAAGGATTCTGCCTTAAGCTCTGTGATTTCCGCACTTAAATCTCCATCTCCATTATGAGTAATCAGCAGAGATTCTCCGGCCTTCACGTCTTTTTCCGTGCCATCCTCAATGCTGACGCTCAAGCTGCCTTCCAGTACGCTGACCGTTGTGCTTCCCTGCTGCTGCGATGCTGCAAACACTACCGCATCTCCGGATTCTGCAGCGTGCACCGTGTTTTTGTCCAGTGCCAAATCAAGGGTTTCCCCCGGATCCTCCGCATCTGCAAAGAGTTCTCCTTCGTTCAGTGTGAGAGAAACGGCATCCTTTTCACCGTTCTCCACGGCAAGCTCAGCGCTCTCGTTCATTGTCATCAGATTTTCACCGCTGATTTTCGCCGATACCGTGGATCCCGTTTCCGTCTCTACGATATCTCCGGCTTTCAGCGGCACATTTTCCTTGAGGCTGTAGCCCACACCGCTTCGCTCAATATTGGCAACTCCGCTTATTTCTTCGGTAACTACCGCAGAGTCGGAATCGCCGCTGCCGAACCATCCCTTGATATGACCAACCGCCATGACTGCACAAAAGGCAATCACGGCGATCATGGCAATCATCAGGAGATTAAACAGCTTTTTGTTTTTCTTTCGTTGCTGCTGTGTCTGCATATTCACTTCTCCTAATTCATAAATATAACGTTTTTATTTAAAAACGGGATTCCCGTCTTTGTGCTGCAGCATAAACATATACTGCCGCCAGCATGGATGCCAGCATCAACATCGTCAGCAGGTAAACCTGCATGTCATCTCCTGTTTTGGCACTGCTGTCGGAAACAGTTGTATCTGTACTGCTGTTTTCATCTGCTGCTGTCTGCAGAGTTGTTTTGTTCTGCGTCAGATCCTGAATTGTTTTATCCTTATTCTGATCATCAATCTTCTGACCGTCTTTATTCTGATCTTCCGGATTTACCTGATCCTTATGCTGACTGTTGTTAACGGTGATATTTGCATGCGCGGATACAAAGTAATCATACGGCGCTGCCGTTACGTCTGCGGAATAGGTCCCTGCTTCCGTAATATTGAATGTCACGATTCCTTCCTTATCGGTCGTGCCCTCGGCAATATTCTTGCCTTCGCTGTCCGTGAGGACTACTTTGCAGCCCTCGGCAGGAGAACTTACAATATTCCAGTTTGCATCATATCCGTTTTTCATCAGCGTCAGAGAAACCTCACCGGCTTCTTCCTGCTGAATCTGCGAATTCATAAAGTACAGGTAAGTATCGGACCATCCCTTAGTATCTCCGTACTGATAGATTGTCACTACATCGCCGGATTTAATCGGCGAATTGTTGCAGAGCGTCGCATTGCCGTTCAGATCCACAGGTGTCTGATTATTGAGCATATAGCTTATATAACCCGTCTCTACTCCGCAGAATTTCTGAATCCATCCGCCATTGATGACTAAATATTTGCTCGGATCTTTTGCAAAATCATCACCGTACATCTTCTGGTGTGCCGCTGCCATAGCGTCCAGAATCGTCACGGTATTTTCAAAGCCTTCCGGCTTGGTGAATCCTGCCGCAGCAGCCATATCCGAAGTTACCTTCAGAGTATAAGCCTTGCCCGGCTGGCCGGATTCCATATTGATGTAAACGCTTACCGTTGCTTCATTGGCGTTCTGCAGTGCTTTGGCATTCTTTACAGCCTGCTGCAAAGCGGCAATCGCCGCATCCTGCTGTGCTTCCGAAGCATCTTTATCGTCAGCTGCTGCCTGCGCTTTTTCAATGGCTTCCGCCAGAGCAGACTTGGCGCCCTTCTGATATTCGCCCGGCTGAGTGCCTTCTGTCATCTCATCATGAAGTTTCTGTGCCGACTCGATTTCCGCCAGAAGAGCTTCAGCGGATGCCTTTGTTCCCTTGACGGTCACGGTTACCGAAACTTCCTGCTTATAGAGTTTCTGCAGTTTCTCGTTATCCGGGTGATCCTTGGCAAACTGTCCGTATTTTTCGCTTGAAAGGAGCGAAGAAATCGTCACCTGAGTTGAGTTTTCCGGACGGGTTACCAACAGGTTTTCATGAGCTATAACGGAGCTGTCGGAAGACTTGAATCTGTTGTACGGAAGACCTGTCTGTCCGAGCGAGCCATCCTGGTAATCATCCGTTACAATGCCTTCACCTGTTTTTTTGTCCGCATTATAGATCCATACCGGATTTCCGTTTTCATCCAGCGTCATTTCGCAGAACGCATGGAGATCCTTTGTGATGGAATCCTTGTCGGCATTTCTGCCATCGTTGATGCCTTCAAAATAATTTGCCTTGGCTTTTTCCATCATGGCCAGCTCGTTATCCAGTTCTTTGTCTGTAATCATGCTGACCGTCAGCGGAATTTTCTTGGATACCGTTACGCCGTCTCTTGTAAATGTAACAATCAGGTTCACGGTTTCCTTTTCGTTTTGGCTTGCAAAGCGATCGACCGCCGCACGGTAGCCGTTGATTTTTACAACGCTGTCATTGTCCGTAGTTACGGTGATTTCCTTGTTTGCAAAAACCGTATTATTATCGTCATCTTTAATTCTTGTATATCTCGGTAACTGAATATCTCCCGTTACGTTGGAGGTGTCCAGCTTTTCCTTCGTATTGAAATCCGTCAGGCTGTCTGCCGTATAATATTTATCCAGCAATGCCAGAAGTTCTTCTTCCGTAGGTTTTTCAGACTTCTTGCCCTTAACGGTCACTTCAAATGTTTTGGTTGCAGTGCCGAAATCGCTGACATTTTCAACGTACGTGTTGAGGGCGGTTTCATTGGCCTGGAATGTTGCCGTCAGCGTAACCACACGGTCTTCATCCTGCTGCGTAACCGTACCCTTCTTCGGGTCAATCATGGAATCGTAACCCGTCTTATCGATGGAGATTACGGAAGTATCCGAAGACGACCATGTGATATTCGACCATACGCTTCTTGCTGAAGTTCCCATGCACTGCGGCAGAGTCAAATCCGATGTCACTTCATCCTGTTTAGTATTTGCATTTTTTATCGTATCCCATGTCAGGGAATCTGCTTCCTCCTGCATCCGGGATTTGAAATAATCTCTGTCCCAGCAGATTGTAACGCCTCTGGCTTCTGAAACAGCTTCAGCATTGCCGGCCTTGAACACGAAAGTGCTTCCCGTTACCGTAGTACTGTTGCTGCCCCATTTATCAAGTTCGCCGGTCTTATAAACAATCGTGCCGTCTTCCTTTATGTAGTTCGTATCTCCGGACTGTTTCAGTTCCACCGTTACGCCGTCTGTCGTGACATCCGTATATGTTTTAATCTTCGCCAGTACCGTATCTGCGATGTTTTTATCCGTCGCATAATTAGGTCTTAAAACACCCAGTTCAGCATCGAACTTTTCCTTGATGGCATTCACCTTGGTCTGGTCTGCCGGATCAACGGTTTTCGTGGATTTAAGAGTAATCGCCTTTGTGATGTCTTCCTCATCACCACTCGGCGTATATGTCCCCGTTGCGGTCTCATATCCGTCCGCTGTAATGGTATACGTATATGTCGTTGACTTGCTCAATTTGTAGGATCCGTCTGTTTCCGGATCCACTGCAACATCCTGCGTAACCCAGTTCCAATCCTCATCGTAATCGGAATCTTCATAAGTCACCGCAATTTTGGCACCTGCAACAGCTTCATTATTGCTGTCGACAGGCTTGAATGTAACATTGTACTTGGAAATGTTTTTCGTCATGGTGACATCGATGGTCTGATCACCTGACGGTGTGAAGCTCACACTGTAAATTGAAGTGTAATTATCCGCTTCCACATTATAATTATAAGCAACTCCGTTTTTCAGCTTGTAGCTTCCGTCCGTCTGCGGAGTTACGACATCATAATATCCCTGCTTTACCTTTACCGTTGCTCCGTCTATGGTCTTTCCCGCGGAGTTCTTTACATTGAAATTAATGGTGCTGTAGGAAGCCTTTGTAAGGCTGATTTTTACCTCGCCGCCCTGAGACGGTGTGAAGCTTTCTTTGTAGTCCTGATATCCGTCAGCCGTTATCTTAAGAGTATAGGTCTTTTCTTCAGATAACGCCTTGTATACTCCATCCGTCGGAGAAACCGTACTCCAGCTTTCTTCCAATGTAACGCTTGCCCCTGTAATCTCAGCTCCCGTCTCGCTGTCCACAGCTTTGAAGCTGACGTCATACGAAGCTGCCTCCGGCTGAAGCGTGATTACAAAATCCTGAGATGCCAGTGCTTCCGCAGTGCCGTCATCGATTTTCGTTGTATCGGTGCCGCTCGCAAACAATTTGAGCGTCAGGACCATGGACTGAGCGCCTGTCGCTGCCGCAGGCCTGTTAATACCGATGCTTCCCGGCTTGCTCGCCTTCACTTCCTTAGCAAGAAGGCCTGCCGAATCATCTTTCACATACCATCCGGACGCATAATCACTGCTGCTTCCCTCTGTTTTTAAACGTATGGACGTTATCTTCGATCCGGAAGTCGGAATCGTGCGTCCTACGGTCACTTCGCAGGTGTCCGCATTCTGTGTGATGCCGGTTCCTCCGTTCGTTATGATTCGTCCCTTAACATAATTATTCTGTAAATATTCCATTGCGGCGGTTGCTGCATCCGAAGAATTTTCCCCGGTATTCTGCAATGCAATTCCGTTTTCCGTGCTGCTGCCGCTTCCCGCAAGGAGTTCTACCGTCCCAGCGATAGATTCCGTAAAGCCTCCCGCACGAGCGTTCAGTTCCACGCCGTACGCTGCAGTCGGCATCGCAGCAGTCATAACCATAACCGCCGTCAGCACCACTCCCAGCGAACGCCTCCATAATTTTTTCGGTGATTTTTTCATCACTTCTCCTCCTCAAAAAAACAATTAAGGCATCTCTTCCAAGATGCCTTAAAACGTATATAAACCATTGGTCTTGTTAACCCAATTAAACGTCATCTCACCTCAGAAGATTTTGTTACAAGCGTGCAGGTTTCCCGACTTAATCCTTAACCGTCAGAACGCCTTCCCGGAGGTGCTTTACAGTTCCGTACACTTTACAAGAACAAAAGCTTATTCTCCAGTGACCGCAGGGATGCTTATCAGCTTTTCCTGCATGTTCCTTCGCAGATATCACGGTTGCTGAGACACAGCGCCGGATTTTCACCGGCTTCCGAATGCCCGCTTATAAAATATCGTTTATTATAAGTGTAATATATTCTATAATTAGTGTCAATATTAATGAATGTCAATATTTTTTATAAATCACTATTACACTCTGTTAATGCCTCTTATTCAAAACGACGTTTTTTGTAAACCAGCGCACCTACAGCTCCCGCTGCGGACAGTGTCAGCAGAATTACAAATAATCCTGCCATGGTGTTGTCACCTGTCTTGGATGAATCCGCCGCATTGTCTTTAGTGTCCTGATTCTGTCCGGAATCGGTTTTTCCTGCATTTCCGGTATTGTCTGTGTTTCCGGTATTCGAACCATCGGTTCCTGTTCCGCTGCCGTCATCAGAAGCTGCTGCATATTCGCCGTACTCGCTGCCGCAGATTTCACAAACCGCTTTCTTTGTTGTCGTCGCCTTGCCGCCGCTGTGTTTTGCGGTATCCAGCTTTTCTGTACAGTTGCTGCACTTATGCCAATGATATGTATCGTCGGATTCCCATGAATCTTTTACTGTATCATGTCCCTTCGAGGCATCAACCACTGTTTCCAGCATTGTTTTGCCGTCTTTATCCGCAAAGTTCTTTTCGCAAGCAGAGCATGTATAGTATTCTACATTTCCGTCTTTTGTGCATGTAGGTGCTACTGCATCGTGATGCGTCATTTTGTGAGCGACTGTCACTTTGCATTCAGCTGAAAATTCACCCGCCTTTACGGTCACAGTTGCTTCGCCTGTACCGACTGCGGTAACTTTGCCGTTTTCGTCAACCGTAACAACTTTTTCGTTGGAAGAAGTCCATGTCTTTGCATCCGTGGAATTTTCCGGTGTGGCAGTCGCTTTAAGCTCTGCGCTGTCCTTGCAGTTAAGAGCAAGCTCGGTCTTATCAAGAGATACCGCCGTAGCCGGGATATCAATCTTAACCGTTATCTCAGGGAGCTCACCGAGATATGCCGCAGTGGCGTTCGCAGTTGTATTTACAGGCTTGCCGGTTGCGTAGGTTGCTCCGCGGTGTCTGCCGGCAGCATCTCCGAAACCGCCGGTCTGCAGACATCCGGAAAGCGTATATGTAGCTTTGTCCCAATCAGAAGGAATGGTTACTGTAACTTTGTGAAGATCCGTGTTGAACGCAAATGCATAGTATCCGTAGTTGCTTCCGTTGTTTCCTCTGAACTCGGTGCCGTCTTCACCTTTGTAATATACACGGCAGTTGGTGTTGTAAATGCCGGAAAGCTTGTTAATCGGGTTATAGAGGTCGCCAAGCTGAATGGTGAGCGTCGTTCCCGGTTTAACCTTGGTTTCGGATGTAACTGCATTGCCTTCGGAATCGGTAATGTTGCCGGTCGTCTGCTTTGCACGAATCACCTGATAAGCCGCAGTGCCGTCTTTCTCAACCTTTATGATATGACTTCCGGAAGTAAGTCCGGAAACCGTAACTTCACCTGTCTTTGAATCCACATCAACTTTATCGGTCGTAAAACCGCTGTATGTAAGACTCTTCTTTGTGAGCGCCGCTCTTGCTACAGAAACTTTGCAGCCGTCTTCAGGTGTAAAGCTGTAGTTTGCTCCCGCTTCTCCCGTATAGTAAAGCACGTCATGCTCTGCATCGAGAGTATCTCCGACGAGCTTGCTTATCGCTGTATTTGCATTCTTGCCTTCATTAATCGTCATGTTTGTCTTGATGGAAGAACCATCGGCTCCGACCGTAACGACGAGAACACCGGTGTTTTCCGGCCATATAGCGGAGTATTTACCATCGCCTGCCATATGAGAGTCCGTATAAACCGCATCATATGTCACGAGGACAATGGCCGTTCCCTTGCTGTTTGCTTTGAGCGTCGCTACCGAACTGTTGTTTTTGTCCGGAGTAACGGTTACTGCATTGCTCTCGTTTCCCTTTTCGTCTATTACCGTATACTTGACATCCGGCAGACAGGTCTTTGCATTGCTGATGCCCTCTATTGCCTGCCAGTTACGGAACACGTTAAATGTAAATGTTCCGCCTGTCTCTATGTTTATATACCCCTTTTCGTTTGCATTAAGATAGATATCGGCAACATCAACAGTGTTTTTGTTTTCAAAATTGTGATAAACAGTATCGGAATCGAAAGCATTGCTGTCGTTCTTAAAGAGCATGTCCTCAGTAACGGTAATGGTCTGACCGTCCGCTTTTGAAGAAGCCCAGTTCCAGTAGGTTACAGCATCCTCATCATCCGGCTGCTGTACTCTGATGAATGCATTTCCGCTGAGCGGTTCGAATTCATAAATCACATTGTCTCCGTCCGTCTTGGTCTTTATCGGCTCTTTGAACGAATAGATATAATAAGTGCTCAGCGTACCGGCGGAAACAACGGATCCCTTCGGTGCGATTACCGTGAAGTGCTTGCTAACAAATGTCAGTTCGACTGTTCCGGAAGCAGGAGTCTGCTTGGTGAGCTCTGCAGCGTTGTATGTCTTGCTGTACGAGGAGCTCGGTGTCGCTTTATATGTAAAGCCTTCAGCGGCAGGAAGCAGATACTCATCTGCTGCGGTTCCGCTGATTTTAACGCCATCCGAATCAGTGATGACTATTGCGGCTGCATCATCGGATTCACCGGAATCAAGCTTTGCATTGAATTTCACTTTTGCGAGCTCGAGTTTTGCTCCGGAAGAAACAGGCGCGCTCATCCCTGTAACGCCGTCTGCCTCCCATGTGATTCTTGTAAGGTTGTCGGGAACCTTAACGACTCCGTCTTTATAGGTGAGTTCTTCGCCTTTGACTGCGGCGTTATCCTTTACTTCATTTACAGCGTAGAACTTTACCGAAAGGTCTTTCGGAACGGTTACGTTCACGTCGTAAGTCGTTTTGGAGTTATTTACCTTAACATTTATCGTATATGTGTCACTTGAATATCTTACGCCGTCATAAGCTCGAAATACCAATGTGTGGTTTCCGGCTGCCGCAGCTTTATAATCATAGCTGCTGCCGTCGATATTCGCATAATTGCCGCCGTCAACCTTTACCTGATAGGTAAGCGCATCATTGTCCGAATCGGCGAAGACGTTCTTAAGGTCAACACGGTAGGTTTCATTTGCGATCGTTTCACCATCGGCTTTTGCGCTCTGTCCTTCAGCAAGTGCAGGAGCTGCGTCTTTGGTGTACAGTACATGCAGCTTGCTGAGCTGTCTTGTGGAGAACTTGAGGACAACATCCTGTTCTCCGGTGCCGTCTTTAAGGGTTACATCGCCGGCTCCGGAAACAGTACAATTGCTGGCGAATGAACCGGATTTTGTCCAGCTGCTGGTTATAACAGCATTATCCGGAGTATCCTTTGTAAGGGCTACGGTAAGAGAAGTACCGTCCCAGGAGTGCTCAGCCACACCTCCATCAGTACCGCTGATGGTTCCGGCAGTGATTTTTCCATAACTCTGTCCGTTGCTCGGGACATCATTGATGGCGTAGGTGAACGATGTCGCTGCAAAGGCTTGCGTCGGCATCATAACCAACATCATTATGAACACCATCAGCACCGCAAAAAGCCGCGAATGCTTTTTCTTTAATTGTTCCATTTTCTTCTTCCTTTCCTGAATATTTGGGTCGTATCACGGGCGGCCCGCCCTTTCTTAAAATTAAATGTGCAGGGCACAGGAGCTTGCTCCGTGGTGCAAGGCTGCTGACCTGCCCCCGCTTTGCGGGGATAAACTTGCCAAATCATAGATTTGGGCTTTATTACGCAGAAGAATTGCACTGCGGCTAAAGCCGCGCAATTCCAGCGTTTGACCTGCGCGCCAAATCATAGATTTGGGCAGGTCATAAAAAAAAGGCATCTCTTCTGAGATGCCTGAAAACACATATAAAACAGCGATACAACCTATCGCACGTTAAACACCGTCTCACCTCAGAAGACTTTTGTTACAAGCGCGCAGGTCTCCCGACTTAATCCTTAACCGTCAGAACGCCTTCCCAGGGAATTTCAGACTTGCTTACTTTGCAGAAACGATAGTCTGTTCCCCAGTGACTGCAGAATGCTTATCAGCATTGACTGCGTGTTCCTTCGCAGATATCACGGTTGCTGAGACACAGTGCCGGATTTGCACCGGCTTCCGAAGTGCTCGCTCACGATATTCACTTGACTACATAATAATATACGGATAAATGGCTGTCAATATTTTTTCGTGTTTTATTATTAAACTTTTTTTACATCATATTATAATACTTATGCTATTGTTGTCCATGCTGCTAACGCGTTTTTATTCTATGCCAGAAAAATGTCAATATTGGGATCAAAAACAGAAAACTCTCATGCCGAAAACTTTATGTTTGAGCAACTTACTGTCCAGTCCAAATATCTCATGAATATTCATCGCTATTAATTTAATGATTTTATCTTTTCCAGAAGCATCGGCGTCATAAAATTCGCTATTACCAAAGCTGCTATTCCTGCCGTCACCTTTCCCAGAATCATCGGTACAATCATTTCCCGATCGACTCCTGCCGTAAATCCGAGAAAATCACCGAATACGGAGAAGCTGCCTGTTGCAAATGCCAAACTCATGATTTTTCCTTTTGGTCCCATTTTTTCCAGCATCGTAACCAGCGGAACGAGGTTGGCCAGCCCGGCGACCATTCCTGCGCAGTCAACTTTTTTCAGTTCCAACCGGCTTCCTATTCGTTCAAAGGTTTTGCCGAAAGTATCTGTAATCCATTTCATAAGCGGGAATGCTCCTGCCAGCACGATTCCGATTTGTCCGCAGACAAGGATACCTGAATCCAAGCCTGTCATCCCTGTCGTTTCATCCGGAGTTGCCATAGAAGCAAAGCCCGGCAGCATGATTCCGGTAATCTGTTCAAAGATTGCAATCACAACAAGCGCAGTTGCAAGTCCCGTAATCACTGCACCGACAACACTGAATCCGCGAATCACCTGGTTAGGGAAAAACCACAGCGATGCAATAACAAGACACGCTATTACCGCAATCGGCAGCGTATTCAGCAATAATGCTCTAAGCGAAAGATCATACATTGTCAATTTCATGGCAAGCCCGCCGACCAGACATCCTAAAGGAACGGAAACCAACCCTGCCAGAATTCCCGATGCCAGGAACGGTCTGTCCTTGATTTTAATCAAAGAAAATGCTATCGGGATTGTAAACGTAATCGTAGGTCCCATAACGCTCGCTACAATCAGTCCGTTAAACTTTCCCGCTGCCGTATTCTCTGCCAGCGCTTGAGCCATCGGGTATCCTCCCATATCCGCACCGAGCAAAACACCTGCAATTATGGAAGGATCCGCGCCGATTGCGTGCGCAATCGGCG
>CAVCML010000057.1:0-22048 GCA_963603335.1 Bacteroidaceae bacterium
CAATGGAGGCTGAGCCTGAACCCGAACCGGAAGCCGAACCTGAAGCCGAACCGGAAGCCAAACCGGAACCTGAACCGGAAGCCGAACCGGATCTTGAAATTGAACCGGAACCTGAAATCGAAGCTGAAGCTGAAACCGAACCTGAAGTTTCTGAAGAAGCGCAGATGGTGCAGAGCATCGAAGAGGAAGCATCCGGCGAGCCCGATGAGCCGGAAGAATCCGATGAGCCGGAAGAATCAGAAGAACAGAAAGAACCGGATGAGACTCGCTCATTTAAGAAATACGGCTGGGCATACGGACTGGCGGCGGCGTTTGCATTGCTGCTGTTTGTAACGTTCGCCTATACTTCGATGATTCCGAGGGAAGTCAATGCAACGATCAACGGACAGAGCTATAAGGTTGAGACAAAGGCATATACTATCGAAAAGTTTTTGGAAGAGCAGGAGATTAAGTACTGTGATGACGATTATATCTCCAGGCCTGTAACCACATTCATATACGACGGAATCAGTTTTAAGCTCAGACATGCTGCGGATTTCAAGGTGACGGCAGACGGTAAGACGAAAAAGTACAAGACTCTTTGCCGAACGGTTGGAGATGCGTTGAAGGACTGCGGCGTTAAGGTCGGCAGTGCGGATATCGTGACGCCGGGATTGGATACAGAAATCGGAGACAATTTGGAAGTCGTGATTCAGCGTGTAACCACGTCGCAGGAAACTTTGGAAGAAGAAGTTAATTTCAACACTATCGAAAAGGACGATTCTTCGATGAACCAGGGCGAGAGCAAGGTGAAAACGGAGGGTGTCAAAGGCATAGACAAAGTGACGTATGAGATTACATACATCGATGGAGTGGAATCGGGCAGAAAGGAAATTTCGCGCGAAACGGTGACTGCGGCGGTAGATAAGGTAATCCTCAATGGAACGAAGATCACATTTAACGGTAAATCTTACAGCCGAAAACTTGTGGTTAAGGCATATTCCTATACAGGCGGAGGACGTACGGCGATGGGTACGAAAGCCCGTGTAGGGGAGATTGCGGTGGATCCGAGTGTGATTCCGCTTGGCTCAAGAGTCTATATTGAAGGAGTTGGTGCGAGGATTGCGGAAGACACCGGAGGCAACATCAACGGAAATACCATCGATATTTACATGAATTCGGAGAGTGCATGCAGAAAATGGGGCGTGCGGACGGTGACAATTTATATTGAGTGATAATTCTGTCATTTAGAACGCAATTGTGTTATAATACTTCCAGAGGTTGTTTCATCGAGGTAGAATAATGATGCCGGAGGTATAATATGAAAAAGATATTGGTAAGTGAATGTTTATACGGCGGCCGTATTGTGCGTTATGATGCAGAAGATGTGACGGAAACGAATCCGATTTTCCTGAAATGGAAGGAAGAAGGCAGATTGATTCCTATTTGCCCGGAGGTGTTCGGCGGGCTGCCGACGCCGCGGCCGGATTCCCAGAGAGTGGGAGACAAGGTTATGGCACAGACCGGACAGGACGTGACTGAGGAGTATACAAAAGGTGCAGAAGAAGCCCTGAGACTGGCAAACGAGAATGATGTCATCTGTGCAGTCATGAAGCAGGACAGTCCGTCATGCGGAAGCAAGTTTATCTATGACGGAACCTTCACGGATACGAAGAAGGAAGGGCAGGGACTTGCGGTGGAATATCTGCGCAATGCGGGTATCAAGGTGTTCGCTGAAGAGGATTTGGAGGAAGCGGAGGCATTTGTTAAAATCCACGATAAATAAACAGCGATTGATAAAACTGAGGGAGATTCCGGTCGGAATCTCCCTCTTGATTTAAATCGACTCAATTCAAACAGCCCGCTTTAATGCGAAGCGGCTACTGCAGATGCTTTGCAAGCAGGTCTGCAAACAGCATCATATCATCAGCGGCGGTAAAAATGGCGCGTGCGGAGACATCGTTTCCGCCGCCCTTGCCTTTGTAGAAAGAAGCATATTCTTTGACGAGTTTACCGCAGTGAACGGTTCCGTCGGAAACGAGCACGCAGGAATTTTCTTCCTGTGAGCAGAGCAGCAGGAGCGGATGGGCCGAGCCGGTACGAATTTTTCCCATATATGGTTTAGCCATGGTGAAGGCATCATCCATGGAGAGATGTTCCAGAGGATAGATAATCACAGGGACTTCGGAATCAGGTTTGTTTAATAGGTTTTCCGGTGCGGAATAATCTTCTGCAGCGGTCTGTGCAGCGCGGCTTTTCGCAGAGCCCACCGCATCGAGGATTGCATTCAGTTTCTCGGATTCCGCACTTATATAAGCTTTTTTCAGGTGATGGAGCTCATTTCGGATTGCCGATGTTTTTTCTTCCTGAATTCGAAGCTTTTCGGGAAATTCTTCTATGGAAGCGGAATATTGATTTGAAAGTTCAGTAAGAATTTCATGCTTCTGCTGATAATCTTCAAGAGCTTTTTTGCCGGCATCGCAATAGATGCGGGTCATGTCTTTGTATTTTTCCGTTTTGTAAATTTTAATCAGTCCGACCTGACCGGTGCTTGCGGGATGAGTGCCGCAGCAGGCAACACAATCAGCCGGGGCAGGATCGGAAAGATCGCCTATGGTAACGATGGAAATGGCTTCGTTGAAGGCCAGGGCTTTGCGCAGCGGAAGCTTCTCGGCTTCTTCGCGGGTATCAAAATAGGAGACGGAGACCGGCAGATTGTCCCAGATTACCCGGTTGGCGAGAAGTTCTGCGCGCTGTGCCATTTCAGGGGTCACAGGTGACCGGTCGCTGAGAGCGATATCAATGGTCATATAGTCTTTTCCCATGTGGAATCCATGGTTTGCACCGCCGAAGAGACGATAAAACGCACCGGAGAGAATGTGTTCGCCGCAGTGGCGCTGCATGTGTTCAAACCTCCTGTCCCAATCCAGAATGCAGTGAACTTTGGATTCACTGCCAAGGATGGCGCATAGGTCTTCATTTGGATTTTCCGGAGAAAAATCCAGAGGCTCAATCGTATGTATAATCTGCTCGCCGTCCTCTTGTACGTCGACGACTCTGCAAGAAACGTTCTGCGAAATCAGCCGGATTGTTCCGTGGTCGGCACCCTGACCGCCGCCTTCCGGGAAGAATGCCGTTTTGTCCAGCTGAATTCTGTAATGCCTGTCTGAATCGGGTTCGGCTGCGGTGATGCAGGCATCCCATTCCTTAAGATATGTATTGCTTTGGTATAATTTTGTGGTTGTCATGGATTCGCTACTCCCTCGTGATCGGAATTTAATGAATTAATAAAAGTTTATATATTAACACGAAAAATGTCAAATGAATACTGTTAAAATGCAGTGAAATGTTTTATAATACAATATAAGTAACTAATTTGCGGTTAACACCGGGAGCGGGAAGCTGCTGCAAAGGTGTTTTGCGAACGTAAAATTTTTACATAAGATCACGTGTTCACATTCACAGGGAAAAAAGCCTTAAAAAGCGCATAAAACTGCGGTTTCGTAAATTTATCCACGGATTGCCGCATAAAACGAACAGCCTGTGGATAAGATGATTCTAAAATTAGGTATTGACAAGCGAAAACGTTGAAAAATAAACAATTTACAAAAAATAGTTTTCCACAAGCACCTTTGGATAAAATCGTATACAATCTTAAATTTTTTGTGGATAACTTCGAGAAGCGCTAAATTTAAAGGCTTATCCGCTTGTTGAAAAAATCAAAGAAAAAAAGAACAAAAGTTAACCATAATTTGTATGAAAGAGCAGGCAAAAAATGTTGAGAGAAAAAATTTCCTATAAGGATGAATTACCTGTAAATGTCATTACGGCCAATATTGAGGAGTATCCGTTTCATTTCCATGATGACATGGAAATTGTGTATGTTCTATCCGGCAGCATAGAGCTGAAAAGCGGTTACTACACATATAAGCTGAAACAGGGTGACATTTTTATTTTCAACGATCGTGAAATGCACAGCATGGAAAGGATCGTCGAAGATAACATGATCATGATGCTGCAGATAAATCTCAGATATTTTGAACGCTACTATACTGATTTGCGGAATCAGTTTTTTGTAGTCGATATGGAAGAAGATCGAGAAGAGGATCTGGCGGTGCTTCAGGGAATTCTGGCGGAGATTATGATGGAAATTCTGCAGAAAGGTCAGGGTTATGAGCACAAGGTCATTGAGAGCACTCACAATTTGATTTCCTGCCTGACTTCGAAATTCAGCTATGAAATAACGGAAGACGGAAAGTTTCAAAATGATGCGGGCAGCAAGAACAGTAAGGTTCTGGCAGGGCGCTTGAACCGCATTATGGATTATATGTACGAAAACTATGAGCGCAAGCTGACGCTCAGCGAAATAGCGGAAAATGAGAAGCTGAGCATCTATTATCTGTCTCATATCATAAAAGAGGCAACGGGTCTGAGTTTCCAGGATCTTTTAAGCTATATCCGCGTTGAGGAATCAGAAAGGATTTTGCTTGAATCGAATAAGAAGATCGGAACGATTGCGGAAGAGATGGGATTTTCGGCGGTGCGTTACTATATCAAGCATTTTGAGAATTGGTTTGGTATGCATCCGCTGGAATACCGCAAGAAATATATGGGTAGATCCATGACGCGGGAAAGCCGAGCAAGGTACATGCGCTGTTCTCCGATGGAGATTGAGACGACGATTCGGGCTTTGACACGGGGATCGTGCGTGGATGTGGAAGATAAGATGGTGCTTAAGCCTGTGATTCTGGACATCGGTCCTGTAAAGAATGAAGCCGGTGTTCGGAAATCCGATGAAGTTTCCGCGGAAAATCCGCATAAGGCCGGCATTGCTGCCATCATGGAACGAGGCGTCAATGAAATCCTGGCAGAACCGTATCATACACTGGCGGATTTGGGAGAAACGGTATTGGCGGCCGGAGAAAATTACATAATTACGGCGGAAGGATCGGACATGAACGATATTCAGCATCTCAGCATACTGGTGTACAATTATGATGAAAATGTAGGCAGATCTCTGCGCAAGATTCATACGGAAAATGATTTGCTGCGGCTGGTGACCCACTATGACGATGAAATAGAATTTCTGATTCGGTGTAATGGCTTTTCGGGGTCGTATCGTGTTTACAGGTATCGTATGAATCGGGAAAATCTGGCCAAGAAACTGACCGATTCCATCAATCCCGAGGGAGCGTCAGATAAGCGCAATATGCTTATCGGCAGGATGACGGGGGCTCCGACAGTGACAACCAACACCTATACCAGCTCGGATGTGCTCAGCATCCGCACGACATTTCAGGGCATGGGCGTGGAGCTGATACTGGTGGATCGGATATAGACAGATATTTATGAATATGAAAGCATATTGAGATTTTCAAAGTGTTGTATTTTTTATATATACTAGACGAAATTGTACGAATAACAAAATAACATCGTACATCCTTTTTTATCGGAGTACGTAGGAATGATGAATTTAAAGGAAAAGAGCCGCGGGCTGGATGAGTGTCATCCGACCTGCGGCTCTTCTCAAATTTATAAAAAGCTGTGAGTCTAAGCGTTTATTGTCCGAATGCCTCTGTGGCTTCCTTCATGGCCTGTGAAATCTGCAGGTGCTGCGGACATTTTTCTTCACATGCTTTGCAGCTGACGCAGTCCGAAGCGTGCCTGCCCGCCGGAATCCATGTCTCATATTCCATCTTGGTGGACGGGTTGTTGGCATAAGTGTTCCAGTCATTGAAATAGCGCAGAATCTGCGGGATGTCGAGCTTTTTCGGACACGGCATGCAGTAGTTGCAGCCCGTGCAGGAGTAGCGGATAAGCCGGTTGTATTCATCGGATACGCGATCGATGAGCGCTGTTTCTTCCGGTGTCAAATCACCTGCATGTTCGTCTGACAGAATTTTAATGTTTTCCTGCAGCTGTGCTTCTGCGCTCATGCCGCTGAGCATTACCGTAACCTCGGGCATATTTGCCAGCCATTTGAACGCCCATTCCGCAGGAGTGCGCTTTACGGGAGCTTCGTCCCAGATTTTCTGTATGGTAGGCGGAATTTTGTCGGTGATTCTGCCGCCCTTAAGCGGTTCCATGATGACAACGCCGAGCCCTCTTTCGGCAGCGGCTTTCAATCCTTTGACGCCGGCCTGGTGGTTTTTATCCATATAATTCAACTGAATCTGGCAGAAATCCCAGTCATATGCGTCAAGCATTTCCAGAAAGAATTCGTAGGAATCATGATAGGAGAAACCGATGTATCGGATTTTTCCTTCTGCTTTCATTTCTTCAAGAAACGGCAGCAGATTCAGTTTCTGCGCGCGTTTCCATACGCCGCGGCTTACGTTGTGAATCAGATACATATCGATGCAGTCCGTATCCAGACGTTCCATCTGCTTCTGAAAGATTTTCCGCATGCCTTCCTCATCCTTGGCAATCCAGATTGGCATTTTATCGGCGAGGAGAACCTTCTCCCGATAGCCGTCCTTGAGAGCTTTGCCGATGATTTTTTCACTCTGTCCGGAGTGATATGTGAAAGCAGTGTCCACGTAGTTCACACCGCCGTCGATTGCTCCGCGGATGATGCGGATTGCCTCCTCTTCTTTAACTGTATTGTTGCTGTCTACGGGGAATCTCATACATCCCATGCCCAGCAGCGAGGTTTTCTCATTGATTTTTTTAAATGTTCTGTACTGCATGTTCAATCTCCTAAACCTTAATTTTACCAACTCAATTTATTATACTGAAAAAAGAATCTCACTTCAATGTGAAATCTGCTGAAGACGTGAGATTTTCTTATTCACCGCGGATAAAGCTGAGGAAATCGTCGAAGTCATCAAAATCGCTTTGCATAAACTCGAAGAGAACCGGTTCCTTGAACTCATATTTCGCAGTGGGAATCAGGAACGGTGCCAACGGGCTTAATCTGAGTTTTCCTTCAAGCTGCCGTATCTCTTTAAGACTGTATGCCGCAACGATCAGCTGACCGTAGTCCGTCAGGAAGTATATGCCTTTGACATCATTGCTGAGACGGAAGATGCGGCTGTTTACATGATCGTTGTTTTTCTTGAATGCCATGAACAGGCGGCCGTTTTCCTGTATCGACATGATGGTGTTGAAGTTGATGGTCAGTTCACCGATGTTGTTATCCATGTCCTCATCGGAGAGGAGAACTTCGTAGACGGTGACGAATTCCGCTTTTGTAAGCATCATGGCCGCTTCGGCAGCGCTTACTGCAAATCCGGAGCAGTGAGAAAAATCGACAACCTGAAGGTGTTTGACCACGACACGGGAGATGATAATTTCGTAGTTACCATCTCTTTCTATGAGGGATTCGCACAGATAGGCTGCAGTGCCGTCGTCATAGGTTTGATCTTTGTCGATGGTGTTTTTACAGAAGGTTGCTCCTTTGTAATCGTCATAGATTTCAAGATCAAAATCTCCGGCGGTAAGAAATGCAGCGGCTCTGTAATCCTGTCCGAAACAGCGCATGAGGAAATAGTTGATCGTTTGATAATCGGATGTGATTTCGCCGCAGATTAAATGCATGAGGTCGGCGTGTTCATCGGGAGTCAGGATGGTGCCCGGTTCCAGCATGAAGCCGTATTCGCTGAAGCCCGTCGGAAGCGGCAGGCTGTGTTTTTCATTGAATATGCGGTAAAATGTCAGAATGCCTGAAAGCTGCGGATAGGTGATTTCGATTTTTTCCGCTCCCAATCCGCCGATAAGAGCCTGTTCGGTGGCCTCGATTTCCGCTGAATCGTTTCCAAGTATACTGTCGTAGGTTTCCAATCCGCTCTCTTCACAGTCGATGTAGAAAAACTGATGAAAATCAAGAATTTCATCACTGCCTTCTATGCGCCAGTGGGCATACAGTGCCAGTACGCCCATGAGCCTTGTATTGGTTACGTAGGCGGAGACCAGCAGCTTCGGTTTGTTCTTAATCAGATAGGGAATTCCACCCTCAATTACGGTTAATTTCGGTTTATTCAAAGTGCGCACCTCTCTCATTTATTCACAATGAGTATACATTATTTAAAAAAAATTACAAGTGGTTGAAAGTTTCTTCGGGCAGGTATTGACACCCAATTCATTTAATATATAATAAATATGTTGATTTATAAAACTCCTCATTGAGAGCGGCGGAGGGAATAGGCCCAAAGAAACCCGGCAACCATGTGTGAAAACACAGAAGGTGCTAAATCCTACAGAGCAGTGAGAACTGTTCTGAAAAATGGGGAATGATAACAGAAACCTATGCCTCTTTCTGTTTTAGAAAGAGGCTTTTCATTGTTCCACATAATACGGATTTTATGAATCAAAAAGAAGCCTGATTTTTAATTTATGTTAAGGGAGGAACAAAATGAAAAGATTTTTCACATCGGAATCAGTAACGGAAGGCCATCCGGATAAGATTTGCGATCAGATTTCGGACGCTATCGTGGATGCTATCATGGCAGAAGACCCTCAGGGACGTGTTGCCGCAGAAACGACGGTAAACACCGGTTATGCCATGGTTATGGGAGAAATAAGCACAAACTGTTATATCGATATTCAGAAGATTGTGCGGAATGTCATTTGTGATATCGGTTATGACAGGTCGGAATACGGCTATGATGGCAGCGTATGCGCGGTTTTAACGGCAATCGATGAGCAGTCTTCCGATATCGCTATGGGTGTGGATAAAGCACTCGAATATAAGGACGGGACATTGGACGATGAAGGCGATGTACTGGATGAAACCGGTGCGGGAGACCAGGGCCTCATGTTCGGATTTGCATGCAACGAAACGCCGGAGTACATGCCGATGCCGATTGCTCTGGCACATAAGCTTGCGAGAAGGCTGAGCAAAGTGAGAAAAGACGGAACGCTGACATATCTCCGCCCGGACGGCAAGACTCAGGTGACGGTGGAATATGATGATGACAAGGTTGCGCGCATCGATACCATTGTCGTATCTACTCAGCATGATCCTGACGTGGAACTGTCTCAGATCAGAGAAGATTTGATTGAGCATGTAATCAAACCGGTTGTGGACGCAGATCTCCTGGATGATAAAACCAGATATCTGGTAAATCCGACGGGAAGATTCGTTATCGGAGGACCGCACGGAGATTCCGGTCTGACGGGAAGAAAGATTATCGTAGATACATACGGCGGATATGCGCGCCACGGCGGCGGTGCATTCAGCGGCAAGGATCCAACAAAGGTAGACCGTTCCGCTACGTATGCAGCAAGATATGTAGCCAAGAACCTGGTTGCGGCGGGCTTGGCGGACAAGTGTGAAATACAGATTGCTTATGCCATCGGTGTTGCAAAGCCGGTATCCATTCTGGTGGATTCTTTCGGTACAGGCAAGCTGTCGGATGAAAAACTGGCGGAGCTGGTTGAAAAGCATTTCGATTTGCGCCCGGCAGCGATTATTCGCGATTTGGATTTAAGAAGACCGATTTATCGGCAGGTGGCGGCATACGGACATTTTGGGCGTACCGATATTGACCTTCCGTGGGAACGCCTGGATAAAGTGGACGCCTTGAGAAAGGAGATTTAAAAACAATATGGGTGTTAAAGTTGCAAAATTCGGAGGCTCTTCTGTAGCAGATGCGCTGCAGATCGGCAAGATAAAGAATATCATAGAAAACGATCCGGATATCCGTTATGTGGTGGTATCCGCACCGGGCAAGCGGTTTGCAGACGACAGCAAGGTTACCGATCTCCTGTATCTCTGCAAAGCGCACATTGAACATAATCTGCCGTATCAGCAGATATTTCAGGTGATTTGCGATCGCTTCATGGCGGTCGAGGTTAACCTGGGTGTCAATGTAGGAATGAAGAGTGAATTTGAAGAGATTCGCAAAAACCTGGAGGCAGGTGCTTCGGCAGACTATATTGCAAGCCGCGGAGAGCACCTGAACGCAATGCTGATTGCAGCATATCTGGGATTTGATTTTGTGGACGCTTCCCGCATCATCCGATTTGATGAAAAGGGAAGATTCATGGCAGATCTGACCAACCGGGAGATTGCGGCGGAACTGAAACATCATGAAAAGGCCGTTATTCCGGGATTTTACGGTGCTAGAGTGGACGGAACGGTTAAGACATTCTCACGCGGCGGATCGGATATTACGGGTTCGCTGGTGGCAAGAGCCGTCGGTGCCGACGTATATGAAAACTGGACGGATGTGTCGGGTTTTCTGATGGCAGATCCGCGGATTGTTGACAATCCGAAGCCGATCAGTACCGTTTCCTATAAGGAGCTTCGGGAGCTGTCCTACATGGGAGCGTCCGTGCTTCATGAAGATGCAATATATCCGGCTCGTATTGCAGATATTCCGATTAACATCAGAAACACCAATGAACCGGAAAATCCGGGAACCATGATTACCTCAGAGCCGGCTAAGCTGGAAGACGGACAGATTATTGCAGGAATTGCCGGCAGCAAGGATTTTACGGTTATCACCATGTACAAGGCTCTTCTGAGCAGTGAAAGAGGGTTTATCCGTAAGATGTCGGGGGTTCTGGAAGATTTCGATATACCGATTGAGCATATACCGAGCGGCGTGGATACCCTGTCTGTCGTCATTTCCAACCAGCAGCTGGACGGTAAGCTGGATGATGTGCTGGATGAATTTGAACGTCAGCTGAAACCGGATCACCTGGAGGTTTCCGATGATATCGCGTTGATTGCTACGGTAGGGGCGGGAATGTCGCTGCGAACCGGAGTTTCTGCAAAGCTGTTTACGGCGCTGGCTGAAGAAAAGGTCAATATCCGCATGATTGACCAGGGTTCAAGTGAAATGAACATCATCGTTGGCGTTGAAAACAAAGACTTTGAAAAGGCTATCAGAGCCATTTACGGGGCATTTGTTTCCTGATAAGGATTGGAGTGGTATAGTTTGCTGAAGGAATTGATATTAATCTGCTACCTGCTGTGTATCATCCTGAGTGTATCGGGGCTGACGATCGCACTGCTGGTAAATCGAAAAAACAAAAAGGGAATCAGTAAGAATCTGGCTTTTTTCCTGATGGGCATTCTGATAATCTGCTGCTACGATATGGCGATTTACTACAGCGACTATGTGCTGGGTGTGTTAAGCAACCTCAAGGTGCTGCGAATCGGAAACTGTATTATTGCAGGGACGATGTATATATGGATTGATCTCCAGGATCGGATTATCAAGAGAGAAGCTTTGTCCAAACTCGATAAGCTGGTAAAACGCTATCAGCTTTTCTACATGGCACTCTGGTTTATTCTGACCTTCTCAATGAGCGTTCAGCAGTTTTATGCTTTAAAATGGCTGCTGCTTGCGACGGATATCACACTGATAATCGCATCCATTACCGTTTCGGTAGGGCATATCATCTATGCATCTACAGCGGACAAAAAAGAGGCGTTTTATTATATCATCGCTGTGACTACAATGCTCATTTGGAACTATATCGTGTACTTCTGGAGTGAAACTTCAGTATATTGGGGCAACAGCCGTTTCATCAGAGAACCATTGGATTTGACGGTGGTATTCTGGCTGGGAATAAGTCTCGTATCCATGTTCTATGAATATAAGATGGATTTTGTTCCGGAATTCTTCAGCAAAACGCATGAGGAAGAAATGCACAAAAAAAATCTGCAGGAACGAATAGACGAGGTCTGCGAAGAGTATAAGCTTACACCGCGTGAAAAAGAGTTCATAGAGCTGATTTACAGCGGTAAAAGCAATCGGGAAATTGCAGAGATTCTGTTCCTGTCAGAAAGTACCGTGAAAACACATATTTATAATATTTTCAGGAAAATGGATGTGAAGAGTCGAGTCGGCGTTATTTACATCGTAAATGAAGAAGATGAAAAAGAATTGCCGCGGCATTAAGCAGCTGCGGCAATTATTTTTTTATAATTCGTTTCTTTTGTCATAATTACGCTGTATCCCATATCGGCAATCCACCATACTCCGAAGGTCAGCACGCAAAGAGCCAGTTTGCAGGCGAATATGCTGATTCCGCCCTGATACAGTCTGTCGATTCCTATAATGCCCAGAAAAATCGATAATACCAGAGCTACAACCGGGTTCTTAAAGGAAACCTTGTTCAGAAGCTGACTGTCATTTTCGATGAGCGCCTGAACCTCTTCAACATGTCCTTTTCCTACGTATTTTGCAAGAGTTTTTTCATCCATTATATTAGTCCTCCTTAAAATGATGTCTAACAACTAACTGGGAAAATTCTATCAAATATAAAAATGTGAGTAACTCCGTATTTGGTTGTATTTCTTAAAATTATTCTACGAAAAAAGGGCTAGAGCTTCTAGCACTGAGAGTACTAGAAGCCTATTTTTTCAAGGGATGAGACTCTAAACTCGTATTCGGTGTTTCTTTTCATGGAAGAATAAGGTATACTTAATGAGATACTAATTTAACCGAAAGTGTCCGTGAGAACCAGCGGGGCACTTTCAGAGGAGGAAAAGATTTTTATGAGCAGTCAAATGTTTTTTGATATTGCTGTTGTAGTTGTTTTAATTTCATTTTCGGCTTATTTTTCGGCGACGGAGACCGCGTTTACATCAGCGAATAGAATTCGCATGAAAAACATGGCAGGTGACGGAGATAAAAAAGCACAGCGCGTACTCGACCTGCTTTCGGATTATGATAAGCTGCTTACGACCATTCTGGTGGGAAACAATATTGTAAACATCGGCGTGACGGCTTTCGTAACGGTAATCTGTGTCGATATCTTCGGTTCTAAGGGACCGACTATTGCAACATTTCTGGTGGCGGTAGTGGTTCTGCTGTTTGGAGAAATCACACCGAAGAGTATTGCAAAGGAAAAAGCAGAAGCATTTTCCATGTTTTCGGTACCGATGGCCGGCTTTTTTACTACGATTTTAACGCCTGTTAACTTTCTCTTCACAAAATGGAAACAATTAATTGCTAAAATATTTAAGTTCCATGATAGTGAGGGCATCAGTGAAGATGAGCTGATGATTATGGTAGAAGAAGCAGAGGAATGCGGAGGTATTTCCAGAGAACACGGTAAACTGATTGAAAATGCCATTGAATTTGATCATCTGACGGCAGAAGATGTTATGACGCCGCGTCCGAAGATAGAGGCGGTAGATATTGACTGTCCGCTGGATGAACTGGCGGGAATTTTTCGCAAGACAGGACTTTCGAGGCTGCCGGTCTATGAAGAAGACATTGACAAGATTATCGGTGTAATCAATCAGAAGGATTTTCATAACTATCTGGCCTGGACAGGCCGAAGTCTGGCGGATTACGTAATGCCTGTAGCGTTTGTCAGCGTGTCAATGGGCGTTCCTCATCTGCTGAGAAAAATGCAGCAGATGAAAATTCACATGGCCGTCGTCATAGATGAATACGGCGGTACGGAAGGCCTTGTGACTATGGAGGATATCATCGAAGAACTGGTCGGAGAGATTTTTGATGAACACGATGTGGTTCTCTCACAGGATATAATGCCGCTGCAGAACGGAAGCTTCCGTATTAAAGGTGATTCCAGCATCAGCAAGATGTTCGATTACTTTGATATAGAGGAAGAAGTACAGGAAGCCAATACGGTCAACGGCTGGGTTGTGATGCAGCTTGACAGGCTGCCGCAGAAAAACGATCGGTTTGAGACAATTGTGGATGGAAAACGACTGTCTGTTAAAGTGACAAAAGCTGATGACAGACGGGCGAAAGAGATAAATCTGATGGCGGAGGAAGTAAAGGAAGAGGATTTATGATTCCGGAAAGGGGAATAAATAGATGAGTTTTATGGAAAAAATCTTTGGAGACCTGAATGAAAAGGAAGTTAAGAAGGTTTCCAAAATAGCAGACAAGGTCATGGCATATGATGAAGAATATCAGAAATTGACGGATCAGGAGCTGCGTGACAAAACAGAAGAATTCAAGGAACGAATTAAGAAAGGCGAAACACTGGATGACATATTGCCGGAGGCATTTGCGGTATGCAGAGAAGGTGCGTGGAGAAGTCTTGGCATGAAGCACTTCTACGTGCAGGTTATCGGCGGAATCGTGCTTCATCAGGGAAGAATTTCCGAGATGAAAACCGGTGAAGGTAAAACACTGGTGGCGACGCTGCCTGCATATCTTAATGCACTGGAAGGCAAGGGAGTTCACGTGGTGACCGTCAATGACTATCTGGCAAAGCGCGATATGGAATGGATGGGAAAACTCTATACGTTTCTGGGGCTTACGGTAGGATGCGTTATTCACGGCATCACCGAGGAAGAACGGCGGGCTGCTTACAATGCGGACATAACCTACGGAACCAATAATGAATACGGCTTCGATTATCTGAGAGATAATATGGTAATCTACAAAGAAGATATGATGCAGCGGGAACTTAATTACGCCATCATCGACGAAGTTGACTCCATACTCATCGACGAAGCCAGAACACCTTTGATTATTTCCGGCAGAGGGGATAAGTCGACCGATATGTACACTAAGGCGGACGGCTTTGTGCGCACGCTCAAAAAGGATGACGATTTCACAATCGAAGAAAAGGACAAACAGATTTCATTGACGGAAGAAGGAGTTGCAAAGTGTGAAAAATACTTTGATGTAGAGAACTTTTCGGATCCGGAAAACATGGAAATCAACCACCACGTGCTGCAGGCGCTCAAGGCGCGCAACATGATGAAGCGGGACGTGGATTACATTGTAAGAGACGGCGAGGTAATCATCATTGATGAATTCACGGGACGTATGATGTTCGGAAGAAGATACAGCGACGGACTGCATCAGGCTATCGAGGCTAAAGAACATGTTTTAGTCAGATCAGAGTCAAAGACGCTGGCGACCATAACTCTGCAGAATTATTTCCGTATGTATCAGAAACTGTCGGGCATGACCGGTACAGCTAAGACGGAAGAAGGAGAATTCCGTGATATCTACAACATGGACGTTGTGGTGATTCCAACCAACAAACCGGTTGCACGTGATGATTTAAAGGATGCGGTATATGCGACGGAACACGGTAAATACAAATCAATCGTGGATGCTGTTGCGGAAGCTCATGAGAAGGGACAGCCGGTACTGGTAGGTACGATTTCCATTGAAAAGTCAGAGCTGATTGCAGATATGCTCCGCAAGCGCGGCATCAAGGATTTCAATATCCTGAATGCAAAACATCATGAGAAGGAAGCGCAGATTATTGCGCAGGCAGGCCGCCTGGGCGCAGTTACCATCGCGACGAACATGGCAGGAAGAGGTACAGATATAATTCTGGGAGGAAATCCGGAATTTGAAGCCAAGAAAGCTATGGCGCAGGAGGGATACGATGAAGATGCCATCGCCTTTGCGACCAGTTTTGTACAGAGCGACGATAAAGAACTGCTGCAGGCTCGCAAACGCTTTAATGAACTTCACGCTCAATTCAAAGAAGAACGCCGTGAGGAGCAGGAGCAGGTGCGGGAACTGGGCGGACTGTTCATTGTAGGTACGGAACGTCATGAATCAAGACGTATAGATAATCAGCTCAGAGGTCGTTCCGGAAGACAGGGAGATCCGGGAAAGACTCAGTTCTGCATTTCCATGGAAGACGATCTTATGCGTCTGTTCGGAGGCGAAAGAATGCAGTCTATCGTTCAGCGTCTGGGCGTGGAAGAAGATGAAGCTATAGAATCCGGCGTGGTAACGCGTCAGATTGAAAATGCTCAGAAAAAGGTGGAAGGCAAGAACTTCTCCATTCGTAAATACGTTCTGCAGTATGACAACGTTATGAACAAGCAGCGTGAAATCATCTACAGCGAACGTAAGAAAGTACTGTTCGGTGAAGATTTGACGGAAGATCTGGAATCCATGACGCATGAGCTGATTGACAACGTAGCCGATCCTATCATAATGGCATCCAAGTATCCTGAAGAGTGGGATTTTGAAAGCCTCAACAAGGGACTTAAGAAAATTACGCCGGCGTTTGAGGATCTGGTATTCGATGAAGAGACTTTGGCCGATATGGATGGCGACAGCCTGAAAGCCGGTCTGTATGAAGACTTTGCGGAACTTTATAAGGAAAAAGAAAAAGAAATCGGCGCGGATAAACTCAGAGAAGTAGAGCGAATGATTCTGATTCGTGTCGTAGATAACAAATGGATGGACCATATCGATGCGATGGATCAGTTAAAGAGCGGCATCGGCCTCAGAGGACTGGGCGGACAGGATCCTGCAGCAGCTTACGCACAGGAAGGCTTCGATATGTTTGAAATGATGATTAACTCCATAAAGGAAGAATTCGTCAAATTCTGCTACAATGTCACGGTGCAGACCACGACTCAGCGTAAAAATGTCATGGGAACCGGAGAAGGCCGCAAGGATGAATTTGCAGAGGATCAGCTGGAAGCAGGCGGCGACCGGCAGGTACCGAATCAGACGGCGGTGCCGAAGCGTGAGCATAAGCAGGAAACAGTTCGTCGGGATGCCCCTAAAGTAGGCAGAAACGATCCGTGCCCATGCGGAAGCGGTAAGAAATACAAACATTGCTGCGGCAGAAATCAGTAGACCGCAGAAAGGGTTAAGCGAAATAAAAAACAGAAAAGGATGTGAATATATGCAGATCGATGAGATTAAAGCACAGCTGCCCGCTTTGCAGAGCACGCTGAAAGAGGTAGGTGAGTCCCTTTGACCCGGCCGGGCTCAGGGAAAAGTTATCTTCGATAGAAGAGGAAATGAATAAACCAAACTTTTGGGACGATCCCGAAAGTGCGCAGAAATGCATGAAGGAAAAAAAGTCGATTGAGAGCAAACTGGGAGAGGTCGATGATCTCGGTTCCCGGCTGGAGGATTTGGAGGTTCTCATTGAGATGACCGAAGAGGAACCGGACGATTCTCTGGCGGAAGAAGCTGCCGAATCCTGCAGAAAAATCTCTGATGATTTAGAAACGCTGAAGCTGAGGACTTTGCTTGACGGCAAATACGATCAAAACAATGCTATCGTTTCGGTTCATGCGGGAGCCGGCGGTACGGATGCACAGGACTGGGCGGAAATGCTGTTCCGTATGTATACCAGATGGTGCGAGAAAAAAGGATACAAGTCCAAATTAATCGATATGCAGGAAGATACGGAGGGCGGTATCAAGAGCGCTACCCTGCTGGTGGAGGGAGAAAACGCTTATGGTTATCTGAAAAATGAGAAGGGCGTTCATCGTCTGGTGCGAATTTCACCGTTTGATTCTTCGGGCAGGAGACATACGTCGTTTGCGTCTTTGGATGTTATTCCGGAAATAGATGAGGATCTGGATGTGGAAATCAATCCGGATGATTTAAGGATTGACACGTATCGTTCCAGCGGAGCGGGCGGACAGCACGTCAACAAGACGGACTCGGCAATTCGGATTACACATCTGCCGACCAATATTGTCGTGACATGCCAGAACGAGCGATCGCAGCATCAAAACAAAGAAACAGCCATGAAACTGCTGAAATCCAAACTGATGGAACTTAAAGAACAGGAACATAAAGAAAGCCTTGATGAGCTTAAGGGCGACTACAGCCAGATTACATGGGGCAGCCAGATTCGTTCCTATGTGTTCCATCCGTACACCATGGTCAAGGATCACAGAACGGGGGCTGAAGTCGGCAATGTCAACGCTGTGATGGACGGCGACCTGGATTATTTTATCAATGAAAAACTGAAGCAGAAGGAGTAGAGCTATGAATATCATTGAAATGCTCGCTAAGGAATTTGAGCTGAAGCAGTCGCAGGTTGAGCAGACTGTCAATTTAATCGACGAGGGAAACACCATTCCGTTCATTGCCAGATATCGAAAAGAAGTAACCGGAGGTCTTTCCGATGTAATACTGCGGGATCTGGATGAGCGGCTTACATATCTTCGAAATCTGGAAGAACGTAAAGAAGAAGTTATTCGCCTCATAGAAGAGCAGGATAAACTGACCGATGAGCTTGAGGAGGAAATCCGCAAAGCAGAGGTTCTGCAGCGCGTTGAAGATCTCTATAAACCATACAAGAAGAAAAAAGCCACACGAGCATCAAAGGCCAAGGAAAAGGGACTGATGCCGCTGGCAGAGATTCTGTGGGCGCAGCGGGAAGAAAGCGGAAGCCCGCTGGATGCTGCAAAGGACTTTGTAAATGAGGAAAAAGGCGTTGAAACAGCGGAAGCTGCTTTGCAGGGCGCATGTGATATTATTGCGGAGCGAATCTCCGACGATCCGGAGCTGACGGCAGTTATTCGTGAAAAGACGGAAAAGACCGGGCTCATCCATACGGAAGCGGCGGACAGCGAAGAAAAGACCGTATATGAAATGTATTACGATCACAGCGAAAGCATCGATAAGATTCCGAATCACCGGGTGCTGGCAATCAACCGCGGTGAGAAAGAAAAGAAGCTCAAGGTCAAGGTGGTAACCGATGCGGACAAGATGGAAAAAATTCTTGCGGACAGCGTTGTGACAAATGAAAAGTCGATTTATAGGGAACTGCTTGAGGCTACCGTTGCGGATGCCTACAAACGGCTTATGGCGCCGTCGGCGGAGAGGGAAATGCGCAGTATGCTGACGGAGCGGGCAGAAAAAGAGGCTGTAAAGGTCTTTGCAAAAAATACAGAAAAGCTCCTCATGGTGCCTCCTGTCAAGGGAGCGAGAATTATCAGTATAGACCCGGGTTATCGTACGGGCTGCAAAGTGGCTGTTTTGAATGAAACGGGCAAGCTGCTGGCATATACCACCGTGTTTCCGACAGAGCCTAAAAAGGATATCAAGGGGACGGAAGCAGTGCTGAAAAAGCTGGCAGATAAATTCAATATCAATACCATAGTAATCGGTAACGGGACCGCATCCCGCGAGACGGAGGAAGTGGTGGCGGAATTTATTCGCAAGAGCGGACTGGATATTCATTATACCATCGTCAATGAAGCGGGAGCCTCGGTGTATTCGGCATCAAAACTGGCTACGGAAGAGTATCCGGATTTGGATGTAACGGTGCGGGGAGCGATGTCTCTGGGCCGCCGGCTGCAGGATCCGCTGGCGGAGCTGGTCAAGATTCCGACAAAGAGCATCGGAGTAGGTCAGTATCAGCACGACATCAACCAGGGCCTTTTGGAAAGTGCGCTGGATCATGTAGTGGAGGACTGTGTAAACAGAGTCGGCGTAGATTTAAATACGGCGTCGCCGTCGCTTCTGTCGCATGTGGCGGGCATCAATATGGGAATCGCTCGCAACATCGTGGCATACAGGGAAGAAAACGGTGTGTTCAAAGACCGAAAAGAATTGAAAAAAGTTGCTAAACTGGGAGAGAAAACTTTCAACCAGTGCGCGGGATTCATGCGTATTTCCGAGGGCAGAAATCCGCTGGACGGTACGTCTGTCCATCCGGAATCATATAAAGCGGCGGAAGCTATGCTGTCAAAGCTTGGCATAGATAAATCCCAGCTGGGACGCGGCGGAATAGCGGAGCTTGACGATAAAATATGGGAGACTTACGGGGAAACCGTAAAGAAGGAGCAGCCCAAAACACGCGCTAAGGGATTGGGCGCTCTGGCACAGCTTGCCGCACAAAACGAGAAACCCAAGAGAAATATGAAAAAAGCCGTGGAGAAGATGGCGCAGGAGCTGGAAATCGGCGTGCCGACTCTGACGGATATCATAGAAGAAGTAAAAAAGCCGGGACGCGACCCGCGTGAGGATGCTCCGGCAGTGATTTTCCGCAATGACGTACGTTCATTTGATGACCTGAAAATCGATATGGAACTGGAGGGAACCGTCAGAAATGTAGTGGACTTCGGAGCGTTTGTGGATATAGGTGTCAAGAATGACGGCCTGGTGCATATTTCGGAAATGAGCGACAAATATATAAAGCATCCGATGGATGTGGTATCGGTCGGAGATACGGTCAAAGTGAGGATAATAAAAATCGATCCGGAAAAGCAGAAAATAGGACTTTCGATGCGAATTAAGCGTTCTTGATAAAACGCTCAAATACTTACGGTGACTGCGTTTGATATATTGAAAAATACGGAGAAAAAAGTGCTTTGTATACAGTATTTATAAAATACACACTTGTATTGAAAATGTAGATATGGTAATATTTCTACGGTGACGTTAATAGACGTCATTATGTCGTTTAAGGAAAAGGAGAGACACAATATGGGAGCCATATTAGATTCGTTTGTGAACCTGTGGAATGATACAGGTTTGGCAAACTTCAACTATCAAAATGGAATAATGATTATCGTATCATTCATTTTTTTATACCTGGCAATCCGCAGAGGTTTTGAACCGCTGCTTCTGGTACCGATTGCATTCGGTATGCTGCTTTCGAACCTGCCGGTAAGCGGAATGTTTATCGAACATTTCGAACTGACAAGTTCCGATCAGTTGTCGGATGCCGGCGTATTGACGGTGTTCTATCTGTTGAAGCCGATTCTGCCGTCACTGATCTTCCTGGGCGTAGGTTCAATGACCGACTTCGGACCGCTGATTGCAAATCCTAAATCCCTGATTATGGGTGCTGCTGCACAGTTTGGTATTTTCTTCGCATTCTTTGCAGCCATCGCTCTTGGATTCAATGCACAGGAAGCTGCATCCATCGGTATCATCGGTGGTGCGGATGGTCCTACGGCGATTTATCTGACAAGTAAACTGGCAGATCATTTATTGGGACCTATCGCAGTGGCAGCTTATTCATATATGGCTTTGGTGCCTGTAATTCAGCCGCCTATCATGAAGGCACTGACTACTAAGCACGAAAGAGAAATCAAGATGGAACAGCTGAGAGTGGTATCTCAGAGAGAAAAGATTCTGTTCCCGATCGCAGTAACAACAGTTGTAGTTCTGCTTCTGCCATCCGCAGCTCCGCTGGTTGGTATGCTGATGCTTGGAAACCTGTTCAAGGAATGCGGCAGAACGGGCAGACTGGCAGACACAGCCGGAAATGCTCTGATGAACATTCTGGTAATCCTGCTGGGAACTTGCGTTGGAGCATCCGCAACAGGACAGACATTTATCACAGCTTCCACACTGAAGATTGTAGTACTCGGCGTTTTCGCATTCGCAGTAGGTACTGCCGGCGGTGTACTGATTGCTAAGCTCATGAATGTTCTGACCGGAGGCAAAATTAATCCGTTAATCGGTTCTGCAGGCGTATCCGCAGTACCGATGGCAGCTCGTGTATCTCAGATTGAAGGACAGAAGGCAAATCCGTCAAACTTCCTGCTGATGCATGCTATGGGACCTAACGTAGCCGGCGTAATCGGTTCGGCGGTTGCGGCATCCGTAATGCTGTCCATGTTCGGCGGATATTAAACACAGCCGGAATTACGTATAGATTGAAATCTCTAAAATCATTTTTATACACCACAAAAATCGAGTGTTCTTCGGAATGCTCGATTTTTCCATACAATGAAAAGAAATGAAAAGACAGGAGAGCGTTATGAAAAAATATGATACTATTTTGTTCGATTTTGATGGAACGGTTATGGATACCAACACGGTAATTCTCAAATCCTGGCAGCATACGTTTCAGACTATCGAAAATCGGAATGAGGATGAAAAGAAAATTATCGAAACCTTTGGTGAACCGCTGGATATAACCGTTAAAAAATTTTTCCCGGACGTGCCTGTTGAGGAAGCGGTTGAAATTTACCGCAGTTATCATCGGGATAATTTTGGGGATTTAATCAGCGTATTTCCGGGAATGAAAGAATTGCTTGCCGATGTAAAAGATCAGGGGTACAAGACCGGGCTGGTGACATCCAGGCTGCTGTATACCACGCAGCAGGGCCTGGAAAAATATGACCTTGAGGATTATTTTGATATTGTAGTTACGGCAGAGGATACGAAAAAGCACAAACCGGATCCGGAACCTATCAATATAGCACTGCAGAAGGTGTGCTCGCGTCCGGAAAATTCACTTATGCTCGGTGACACAATGTTCGACATACTCTGTGCGAAAAATGCCGGTGTAACCTCGGTTCTGGCGGGTTGGTCGCTGGCGCTGCAGGCAGGGGATGACTTCGGAGAAAATGCACCGGATCATGTGATTGAGACGGCGGGAGGACTGCTGAAGCTGCTTAAATAAAAAGCCGCATTCGCTTGCAGCGAAGCATCTG
>CAVCML010000058.1:0-5525 GCA_963603335.1 Bacteroidaceae bacterium
CAAGTGTCAGGCTGGCATCAACTCGGACATCGATATGATTGTAATAACTGTTATCTTTGTCCTTGTCGCCGCCCCAGTCTTTGTCATTGTCGCCGCGGCCTCTGTCATTGTCCCCGGGGCCTCCGACATTGTTGTTTTCTCCGAAATTGCCTGCAGGATTTATCTGATCCTGGTTGTCGGAATCATTGTTACCTGCAGCCGGCGTTTCTTGATCATCGGAGCCGCTGTTACCGTTTACATCCGTGGTGCTCTGCCCATCGTCCGAGACATCTCCGCCGCCGTCTGCAATCGTTTGTCCGCTCTCCCCCGTATAATTGTCAATTTCCGCGAATGCCGATGTCGGGAACATACTTAAAACCATCAAGAAGATAACAATCAGGCTAAAAATATGTTTCTTCTTTTTCCTCATAAAAACCTCCTTTCTTACCTTCTCTGATGAGAACATTATTGCTCTTTGAGAAAGCCGTACAAGTAACTTTAACTAGGTATAACGATTCTAACATTTACTTGGATGTTCTTCAAGTAAAATCCACTAAAAATTCTGAAATTCACCACGATCCAGTCTGTCAGATTTCATTAAAATTATTCCTGCAGCGCCTGCAATGCCTCCACAAACGCAGGCAGGAACTGTTTTTTACGCGAAACGATGCCTTTAAGCACGATTTTTTTCTGATTTGCACACACGTTGAAAGCATTTCTTGCCGTCTCTTCCGCGAGATTTCCGTGGCAGAGCAGATCCGTACTCGTCTTCGCTATATTCGTCATCATCATGAACATCATATCCAGTCCCTGTGCCTTCATAACCGTTTCTAGACAAGGCTCTACTTTCACTCTGATGCTGTCCAGTTCTTCCTGATTCATCGCCGTCACCTGACTGACGCCGAAAGAATAGCCCACATTTGTGAACGTCTTGAAATCCTGATAGCATATTTCTTCCGGAGTTTTGTTCAGCAGACTGCTCGATGCCATAAACAATTTATTTGCAAAATCCTCAACCTCTATATTCGCCAGTTCCGCAAGCCTCATGCAGACCTGTCTGTCAAGCTGCGTACATGTAGGCGATCTGAACATCAACGTATCCGAAATTATCGCCGATACCAGCAGTCCCGCAATCTCAGCGCTCGGAACGAGGCCCTGCTCGGTGTACATCTGGTAAATTATCGTCGCCGTGCAGCCCACCGGCTGGTTTCTGAAAAATACAGGTTCCAGAGTTGCGAATCCGCCCAGTCTGTGATGATCTATGATTCCCATAATATCGGCGGTTTCCACGCCGTCCACGGCCTGTTCCGACTCGTTGTGATCCACCAGTATGACTTTTTTCCTGTGAATATTGAGCAGTCGTCTTCTGGAAATCAGGCCAATGTACTTCCCGTCTTTATCCGTTACCGGGAAGTTATGGAATCTATTGGTTTTCATGACGTTTTCGATGTCTTCCATCGCGTCCCCCATCCGGAACATCACCAGATTTTCTCCGGTCATGAAAAAACGCACAGGTATACTCTGGTTGATGAGTCTTGCTGCGGTGAACGTGTCGTACGGTGTATTTATAACCGTGCAGCCTCTTTCTTCTGCCAGTTTCTTGATGGTCTTTGTCGGAGTGGCTCCCTGGCACATCACCAGGCACCTCGCTCCCAGCTCGATGGCCGTAAAGTGAGTCTCAAACCGGTTTCCGGCTATGACGAGATCCGATTTTTCTATAACCTCCTCCATGACGTCCGGGCTGGATGCCGCAATAGTCACTTTGCCGTCTTCAAAAACCTCATCCGAACTGCCGCATATAATATGTCCGTTCAGCGTTTCTGCAATGCTGAAAAACCGCGTCCCCGCGCGGGACAGCACCCGGCTGTCGCTCTCGTCCATATACGACTGCGCGATATCGGTTACGCTCACGATTCCCTGCAGTCTGCCGTCCGCCAGCACCGGAACGGATTTAGCGTGTTCCCTCTGCATCAGTTCCCACGCCTGCTTGATTGACGCGCACCCTTCGATACCGGGCACAAGATTCAAATCCATATCCGCAATCTGCGGCTGCACATTACCCAGATACTGCGGCGATTCAACCCCGAAATAATCCAGAACAAACTGTGTTTCTTCATTTATAATACCTGCCCTGCAGGCGATATAATCCGGAATCAATCCGGGCGTTCCGTCCGGCAAAGTATTCTCAGCCTCAAACGTACCGTCCGCAAGCTTTTTCTCCAGTTCCGCTCTTTTCAGCGCCGCATAGGCGATGGCGGAACAAATGGAATCCGTATCCGGATTTTTATGCCCGATAATATAGACTTTTTCTTTTCTTCGTGTTCCTTCTGATGTCATGATTCCCCCCCGTTTATTATTAATATTGGTCTATATAATAGTACTGCTTTTTTGAGCCTTCGTCAAAATATTTTTACCGCATTGGTTCTGTTTGTGCTAGAATGTTCTGTAGTATTATAAAGTGCGGGAATTCCGCACGCGTTTTGACACAGGAGGGAAAATCATGAATATTGTTTGTTTAGACATGGAAGGCGTTCTTGTTCCTGAAATATGGATCGCATTCGCCGAAGCTACCGGGATCGAAGAATTGAAGAAAACCACACGGGACGAGCCGGATTACGATAAACTGATGGAATACAGGCTTAACATTCTGAAGGAACACAACCTTGGCATCAAGGAGATTCAGGACACGATAAGCAAAATCGATCCGATTCCGGGTGCAAAGGAATTTCTGGACGAACTGCGCACTCTTACGCAGGTTGTCATCCTCAGCGATACCTTCGAGCAGTTCGCTAAGCCTCTGATGAAAAAGCTGAACTGGCCGACCCTGTTCTGCAACTCACTGGAAATCGCAGAGGACGGAACTATTCTTAAGCACAAAATGCGCTGCGAAAAATCAAAATACACAACCGTCAAAGCACTGCAGTCCTGCGGATTTGAAACGATCGCAAGCGGTGACAGCCACAACGATATCGGCATGATTCAGGCCAGCAAAGCCGGATTCCTGTTCAAAAGCACCGATGCCATCAAAGCGGAATATCCGGAGCTTCCGGCATATGACGAATACGACGATCTGCTCGCGGCCATAAAGGAAGTGCTGTAAACGAATCTTTGCAGAAAATCCTTGATTTTACTTGCATTCCTGCGAATTTTCGGTATAATATAAAGATGTGTGATTTTGCACGCAATCCTTGCGATGAGGGTTCTCATCGCCATTTAGTCCACAGGGAGGTGAAATGAAAATGGCAAATTATGAAGTAATGTTCATTATCGATCCTGCACTGGAAGATGATAAGAAAGATGCTACCATCGAAACGGTAAAGTCCATCATCGCCAGCGAAGGTGAAGTCGGCAACGTAGACGTTTGGGGAATGAAAAAGTTCGCATATCCGATTCAGAAGAAAACTGAAGGATATTACGTAGTTGCGGAATTCAAGGCTCCGGCAACGCTGCCTAAGGAACTTGACAGAAGACTCAGGATTTCCGACAACGTAATGAGACACATCATTATCAACAAAGACGAAAAATAGAAAAGGGGTACGGTATGAATAGTGTTGTACTGATTGGAAGATTAACCAGAGACCCTGAAATAAGGTATATTTCCGAAAGTCAGATGGCGGTTGCGACTTTCTCTATTGCAATCGACCGCCCGGTAAGATCCGGACAGGAGAAAAAAACCGATTTTCCGCGTATTACCGTGTTCGGCCGTCAGGCTGAAAACTGCGAGAAATTCCTGGCAAAGGGAAGGCTCGTGGGCGTACAGGGGCGAATTCAGACAGGAAGCTATACCAACAGAGACGGCGCTACCGTCTACACGACAGATGTAGTCGCCGACAGAGTAGAATTTTTAGAGTGGGGTGACAGACCTCAGAGAGCCGGCGGCGGACAGCAATACGCACAGCCGCAGCAGCAGTCCCGAGGTTACGATGACCGCGACAACGGTGTTCCTGAGGGATTTCAGGCAATCACCGATGATGACATCCCGTTCTAAGAGAGGAGTGAAATCATGGAAAACAACAAAAGACGTGGCGGCATGAGAAGAAAAAAAGTTTGTCAGTTCTGTGCCGACAAAACGGAAACAATAGATTACAAAGACGTTGAAAAACTCAAGAAGTATGTGACTGAAAGAGGCAAGATTCTGCCGAAGAGAATCACAGGAACCTGCGCTATTCACCAGAGAGAAGTGACCAAGGCAATCAAGAGAGCAAGAATCGTAGCACTCCTGCCTTACACTGCAGACTAGTTTCATACGGTAATCACTGCAAGCAATTCCCTGCGAGCCTGTATCGCGGGGAATTTTTTATTGTGCTTTTTGCGGCGCGCGGCGCTATGATTCTCATCTGATTTCAGCAGCAAAAATCGTAAAATCGTGCCGGCTGCCGGCAAAGTCTCCAGCCGTGCCGGCAAACTGTATCGAACCATCGGACGCGCCGCAAACTATCCCGGAATGCCCGGCGTGCCGGCACTCCGCTCCTACACCCGCGGCAGTATAAACTCCTCAATAATTTCCCTCAAGTCTCCGGGATCCCGCACATCCTCTTCAAATGTATAAATCAAATCCCGCCATTGTCTCCGGCCCTGTCTGCGATAATCTTCCATCCGCAGCAGCGCCTTCTTACGATAATCCTCATCCGCATCCATCAGCCCGAAATGCTCCCAGATAATCTTGCGGCCATCCCGGCAATGAATCGTAAAATCCGCATAGTACAAATACCCCTCTACCCGCCGATCATAACTATAGTCAATGTCATACTCCTCCAGCAAGTTCCCGATGCTCTGCTCCGACTTCGATCGCACCATCTCACCTCCGTTAGTCGCATAAACTAGATTTTCCGGATACGCCGGGTTTTTATCATACTTCTGCGGCCTGCGTTTCTTATAAAAATACTGCCTCGGAAGCTGCCCGCTCCATCCGGGGAGTCTCTGCAGAATCCCTTTCACCCCGCAGCATTCACACCTATCCATCACCCTCTCGATTTCCTTCAGATTATGCTGCAGAACTTTTCGTTCCTCCAGCAAGTAACGCTTCCTTGCCAGCTGCCTCACCAGCTCCGGTTTCCGCGTAATCCCCCTGCGCTTCGCCTGTGTGTTTTGATAATAATAAATCCGCCCATGCTGCTGCAAAGCCTCCAGCCGTCCCGGCGGCAGCGTTTTCAGTTCCCGCCGAATGGAACCCAATCGATCCAAATGCTCCTGACGCTCTCGTTTCAATAATTCCTTTAAATCTCTCATCCCTGTTTGCCCCTATTTTCATGTTCATATTCCTCTTCCCCTCGCTCCCTTCTTTACCATATATTGTAATTCCACTTTTTGTCAATCTATATCGCTGTAAAATCATAGTTTGCACACATAATTTCCATAAAATGTCATATGCCGGATGGTAATGTCCATCTCTTCATGTCTTCACCGGTAATTTTGTGCCGATTTCTTGATATTTTTCTGCAAATCCCATGCTGTCCGGCTTCGAGCTGTGCCGGAAAGGCGGTACAACACGGCCGGGAGCGGGATAAACTATGATTTTGGTCCCGCTCCCGGCAAAAATATCATAA
>CAVCML010000059.1:0-10558 GCA_963603335.1 Bacteroidaceae bacterium
GCTTTGGCTTCTGATTCCTGCTTTGCCAGCAAATCATCACGGTATTCTAACGCTTTCTTATATTCTTCTTTGCCGAAGTGCTCAAGTGCGTCAAGGTCTGCTTGCGATGATGTTTTATATTCGTCTTTACCTATTTTATCTATTACGGTATCAATATCGTCGGTGTTTTTCATCATTATATAAACATCCGGCTGCTTCTCCAGCAAAAGCGGATCCTTAACATATTTAGGGTTGAAATCTACTCTTGCTACCGGAATATATCCGGCTTTTTCATACATATTTACTAGTCGTATGCCGTAGCAATCCATCTTCGTTCCGCCGTTTGCCCTTGCCAGTATAAGCATATTGTCAACAGCACCCTTATACTTAGCACCGCTGTTAAACGCTCCACAAATATCCCCATCTTTTTTTATTGCCACGCCTACACTCGCATCATCAGACAAAAGTGCTACAGCTTTTTCTTCCTTGAGTTTCTCCGGAGATATTGGGTCAACGTATCCACCGAATTTATTTGCAGCTTTGCCTTCATCCAAAGCCTTACTAAAAACGGCATAGTCTGCACTCTCCAAATGAGTATCAACTACACCGTTTTTGTTTAATTTATTTCGCTGAGATTCGTTTAGCCGTACATTTCCAGAATCCCCTCCAGTTCCTCCCAGTCTCTCGTCCCCGGCGGGTCTAGTAAAATTGCGTTTATCCGACTGACTTCGCTTGGATGTTCCTCCATCAACCTGTCGTATATTTTCTGTTCCTCCGCTGTCATTGGATACAGTTCTCTGCCCCACTTGTCGTATTTCTTTTCCATTTTCAATACCTCCGTTAATATTATTATATCCTCTTTCTTCTGCCTTTGCAATGGATTCATTCTGCTTTGCCGTTTCGCCCATCCCAATCCCGATGCTGATGGAATTAATCTGCGAGATGGCGAACAGATTTTTTCCAAAAAGCAAACAAGACTGTACTTGTGGTACAGTCTTGTTTCGCAAATTGTGTGAATTTCTTAATAAAAACGTTATGTCTTTAATTCTTAAAAATTATTCAGAATTGAAATTTTCGATTCAAAACCAGCTTAGAACAGCAGTGTACAAATCGGTGTTGCTACCGCTACTACTACTACCGGCAGTACTACGTTGAGCAGGAATACATATTTGTATGCGAGCTTGTGGTTTACACCGTAGTACGAGAACATCAGGAAGCATCCTGTAGCATGCGGCAGTGCATCAAATGTGATAGATGCGTTGGCAATCAGTCTGTGAAGTACTTCCAGATTGCATCCCGAGTTAATGAAGTAATCACTCAGATACTGCATTGTCAGCTGTTCGCCGGAGGATGCGGATCCGCAGATACCTGCGATGGTGCCGGTGGAGATAACACCCTTCCAGTAAGTACTCATATCAAGACTCATGAGCCATTTGATGATATCGGCGAATGCATCCGTACCGGATACCAGACTTCCGAAACCGACAACCGCACCAAGTACCAGTGCTGAATTTGCGGCACCGACTGCACTGTTGGCGGCCCAGTCTTTGAACAGCTTGCCCTTTGAACCTTCCAGGCAGTTGAAGTTGAAGGCTATGGTTACGATAATGCCGATACACATTGCAATAACTGCCAGCATCGTCGCGTCGATATCATCGATTGCCATACTGCATATCACGATGATACCGATGATTACAATCATCGGGAAGAAACTGCCGAACAGACCGGCATTCTTCTCTCTCTTTTTGCTGAGTGCAGCTTCATTTCCAAGTGAATTCCATCCCGGAGCCTCGCCCAGCTCTACTTTGCGCATTTCCTTTTTATAAATATATTCCACACATACGATACACATAATCGTACCGGAAATAGTCATTAACGCGCCCAGAATAGGAGCGGACATCAGGCTTGTTCCCAATTCTGTAGGAATTACGTTCTGAATCTGCGGACTTCCCGGAGCCGCCAGTACAAACGCTCCGTTTCCTGCAGCAGTTGCCGGAACTATCAATTTACGCGGAATATTGAGCTCTTCAAATAATGCAAATGCGATAGGTCCTACCGCGAACATGATTACGAAGAAGCTGACGCCGCCGTAACACAGGATAAAACAAAGCAGCGCAATAACTGTCAGTATGTGCTTCTTGCCGAACCAGTCGACAAACTTATACGCAATGGTTTCGCATGCTCCCGTCTCCTGCATCATATTTGCAAACAGCGTCGATGCCAGGAACAGCAGATAATATTTTGTAAACACCGTCGCCATGCCGCCGATCCAAAGCTCAGAGAATCCGGTCCAAAGATTGATTCCGTTGAAAATAAGAATTACAGCGCCTGCGATCAATGATGTAGGAACTGCATGCAGTCCCTTGTAGCTGATTAGAATCAGCACACCGATTCCCACCAGCAAACCTATAATACCAAGAGCCTCCATTTTACACCTCCTGAATAATGTAATTTTTACGATATTTTATACTGAAAAGGCGGCAGCGGTTTGCCTGAAGCTGCCGCCTCGATTCCCGGCCGGCCGGTATAATCAGCTCGGCCGCCGAGATGACTTTGCAGTAAAATTAACGGAGTCTGTAGCAGGTGTTGTAGATGCATGGATCATCATAAACTACATGCTTTGCAGCGATAACACGCTTACACTTCAGCGTGCTGAGTCCGAGTCCGAGGTGATAGTCCGTAGGCATTTCTTCCCATGTCGGTTTGTAGAACTCGATTTTTCCGTCGCCGTATTCAATTTCAGGCTTGCGGATCTCATACGGATAATCATCCGGCTGTACCCACTTCGGCAGAATTGTCGGATAAGCGACTGCCGGTTTAGTGTAGTTGAGTTCAGGATCTTCATCTTTTTCCTTTACGTGCGGCAGATATTTGAAGTTTACCTTACCCTGGCTTCTTGCTTCGTTAGCCTGCAAAGCTGCTAAATCCGGTGCATCCTTGGACATATCGAGTTCCATCTTCATGAAGCGGAAATCCCAGCTGTTGGCTCTTGCAATGTATTTGCTGCCATAATGTTCGATATTAGGAATCTCGCAGTATACCTTGTTATAGCCCATGGTATCACGACCGCCCATAATCGGATCGCCGTGGTTTTCAAACATAACCATGATATAATCTGCATCAAGATCATCTCTTTCACCCTTGAAGTGAACAGGTACATTGACATTAATCAGATTGTAGGCTTTGCCGGCCATGTAACCCAGATTCGTAAATTCACAAACAGCTACGGTAACATACGGATCATTAAGTGTATAGCATTCCGGCAGGAGTGCCTCAATAGCGTCAGGATCCGATTCGTATGTAATGGATGCTACGTGAATTTCACCCGGTTCATTGTACTTTTTACCACTCGCCGGATACATAATTGAATTAGGACCGAATGTAATCGGCATGATATAACCTTTATCATCTCTGCGTTTAAAAGACATTTGAAATACCTCCTTTTCAATACGTTCATACTGCTTATTGCTCGGGAGCCCTTGCTCTCCCTTCCTTTGACAAAATACTAACAGCAATTCTGCGGAGCCTCAACCATTAAAAAAGGCGAAAGTGTTCAGATATCAACACTTTCGCCTGATTTGTCGTGATTTAAATTGAATTTTCTGTTTTTTTAGTCTTCTTCTTCAACCTCCCACCGGGTCTGATGCTTTGTTTTTACATCGGAACCTCTCAATCCCTCATCCAGCCAGTTAGTGACTTCACCTGCCAGATGTCCCATTTCTTCAGGCTCCCAGCAGCAATCCAGCTGCAGATTTTTCAGAAGAACGCCAATCATGCCAAAGGTTATATAAGAAACATACATTTCCAGATTCTTCGGAACATTATCACCAAAATACGAGCTCCAGCCTTTATATAAACCTTCCCCCATAGTCGTTGCCAGCCTGTAAATAAAATCAATATCCCCGTTCTTGCTGAAGAGAATGCGAAAAATATCTTCATGCTGCATCAGCTCGCGAAATACATGCACATGAAACGGATGTTTACCCGGCACATAATCCTCCCTGCGAATCTCCATCAGCGCTTTCTCGATGCTGTCGGTGACTCCCGATTCAATCTGATCCAGAAGATCATAAATATCCAGATAATGCAGATAGAATGTGGAGCGGTTAATGTCTGCACGTTCTGTGATTTCTCTTACGGAAATCTTAGTATACGGCTTCTCTTTTATAAGCTCCAAAAAAGCCCCCTCGATCAGAGCCCGTGTCCTGCGCGCGTTCCGATTGCATGTGTTTTTATCCTTCGTCATATTCCAGTTTCCTTTCTACCCTCTTTTCTGACATTATACCATCACTGATACAAAAAGGAAGGGCTCAAGTCCTTCCTCTATTCTTTATTCCCTATTTCAAAGCGCTTAAAAAGCGATGCCCTTGCGCCGTTTTCCAACGTGTTGTCAAGCGGTTCCAGATCTGGCATCCGAAACCGAGGATTTTCTTTCTGCAAAGCCTTCGTAATCACGAAATCGGCAATCTCCGGATTTTTCGGCAGAAGCGGACCGTGAAGATAGGTTCCCAGAACCTTTCCATCATAAAATCCCTCCCAGCCGGCATCGAAACTGTTGCCATAGCCGCGTAGCACCTTGCCCAGCGGATGATTAACACCCACTGTCTGACCGCCGTGATTTTCAAATCCCACAATCTTTGTGCGGAGATCGTCAAGCTGCGCATCGATCACGATATTTCCGATGCAGCGCCTGCCCTCACTGCCCGTTTCCGTGCGGTAATCATAAAAGCCAAGGCATTCGATTTTGCTGCCGTCAGCGGCCACGTAATACCGGCCGAACATCTGATATCCGCCGCAAATCAGCAGAACGAACGTCCCCTCGTCCATAGCCTCTGCAATATTCTCCTTTCGGCTGAGCAAATCCGGAATCAGCGAAAGCTGCTCTTTGTCCGCTCCTCCTCCGAAAAACAGCAAATCATAAGAAGCGAGATCTTTCTCTTCTCCGATTCCGCAGGTATCCAGCTCAAACGGAATGCCGCGGTCTTTGCAGCGCTTGCCGAGAACCAGCATATTCCCCTTATCTCCATATAAGTCCATGATGTCATGGTACATCCAGCATACTCTCACAGTCCCATCTCCTTTATAATTGCATTGCGCGTCGGCAGCAGTGCGGTGTACGTGGCGAAAACATATGTGCGCGGAGCCTTTAGAGCCTCACTCACAGCTGTTTCCAGGGATTCTTCCGTGCGGATTTTTCCTGTAAATCCGCCGTAATATATTCGCAGCGCCATGTCCCATGCGCGAGTTCCCGTGCAGATAATTTCCTCCGTAGATTCGTTCATCATTTTTTCAAATACCGTGTCGTAAATCCAGCTGACATCCCTGCCGTCCTGCGCATTATCGTTGAGAACGATGGCGATGGTCTTTTTAGCAGGATCTCTTTCAATAACCTTCATGACTTCATTGGCACCCGTCGGATTCTTTACAAGGTTCAGAATACAAATCCGGCCGGCCTTCTCAAACCTCTCATTTCGGCCCGCCGGCCGCTCCGCCCGCTCAAACACCTTATCCGCCAGTTTGGGATCTATCCCGGCGGATCTGGCTGACGCCAGCACCGCCGCACAATTATACAGCGAGTACAAACCATCCGATGCCATCGGATACACATGACCATCATATCGGAACGTGTGATTATCCAGATTAATCTCATCCGGGCACACATCCAGCTCAGGTGTCTTAAAATCGCAGCTGCTGCAGTGAAACCTGCCGATATGAGAATACTGATAAAAATCGTACTTCAGCCGTGCACCGCATTTCGGACAGAACTTGCCCTCTGCCGCTTCGCCGGAATACTCCGTTGTGGAAGCATTCTCAGCAGCTCCAAAGTATATCTTATGAGCCTTCGGTGCAGCCAGCGCCAGTCGGACAACGTTGGGATCGTTTCCGTTTAGAATCAAATCGCCTTCATAGTCAGGCAGCACGCCTTCAATGCTCTCGATGAGCTGTTCCATCTCCCCTGCTCGATCCAGCTGATCCCTAAAAAAATTATTCACTATAATCGCCGTCACCGGCAGTGCCGGAACGATGTATTTCATATTCAGTTCATCCACTTCAAGCACTGCCGCATCAGCCTTGATTCGGCCCGAAAGACTGCATGAAGACAGCAGCGTCGTGGTAATTCCCACCCTCAGATTATCTCCCTTACGGTTCGTTACTACCCTGTATCCGGCTTCTTCCATGAGATCGGAGACAAGATTGGCTGTGCTTGTTTTCCCGTTGGTTCCCGTCACCAGTATGATCGGCCCGTCAAACTTCAAGCGGTTCAGGCAGTCCGGCGCAATTTTCAGTCCCAGCCTGCCCGGCATTGATCCGCCCCGTCCCAGTTTAGACAACACCTGCGAAGAGAGTTTCGTTATTAATATTGCCAGCTTTTGCATTACATTCTCCTTTGTAGTCAAACATTTTTAGTCCGTTTTCTTCTTGCCTGTTTCTTATTGCCGGATTTTCTTGATTCCTTCTGCACTTGTTTCCTGCTTCGCTGCCTCAGATTTCCGCTTCCTGCCCGGTAATTTTTCTGTTGTTTTGCTGCCCAGTTATTCTGCAGCAGTGTCAGCATCTCCGCCTCAGGATTATCTTCTGCAGGTTCCTCCGGTTCCTTGACATCATCCTCCGGCGCTTCCTCTGCCGGTTCAGGTTCTTTGGATGCTTCCGTTTCATTCTCTTCATGCCTGTGTTCTTCTCTGCGGTCCTCAAATTCCGCACGCAAAGCTTCCAGGTCATCCAGAAGTTCCGTATTCTCAGCGCTGTATGACGGTTCTTCTGCCTGTTTCACCGCAGCATCGGCCTTTGCAGCATTATGAATCTCTTCATCGAGCCATAAATCGATATCATCCTTATCGATATTCTCCTGCTGCCGGTCTTCTGCAGTCGCCGGCGGCAGCTCTTCTTTCTTTCTCTTGGAAAACAGACCCAGCATCCAGCAGGCCAACACGATAAAGAGCACCGAAAGTGCCGCAGAACCAATCAAATACGGCATATTAAGTTCATCTTCATCCGATTTGAGATCAGCCTTGGAGAGGCTTCCTTCACGCACGCATTCAATTCCCTGAATCTCCTGCAGGGTTTTCCCGTCCTGGGTTCCAACCAATGTCAGTTCTTTGCGATCCGGGATGTATGAATAGATATAGCGTTCCGTATCAGATACATAAACATACTTATCCTTTATCGTCAGATTTTCAGTTTCCGATTCACTGAATTCCGTATATCCTTTTGTTAACTTGATATCCTTCAAAAAATCTCTGGACAGTTTAAATTCACCCAGCTTTGCCTTTCCTAAAAAGATTGCGGCGCCGTCTTCATCTTCCGTCCATTTGCCGTCTTCTCCGACAACCTCCGCCTTACGCTCAACATAAGGCGAATTAAAAGTCAGATTAAGTTCCGCATCACAGGCTGCCTTTGCCGTATGCAGTTTTCCGCGCACGATTACAGGCTTGCCTTCGTTTTCTTTATCCACCTTGCCGTTCTGCAGAAAGACAGCTTTTTCAATCTGCTCCATCGTCTTAGTCGTATGCCCGTCTTCTCGCGACATCGCCGCGGAAAAAGCATGAAGGCATACCAATGCCGCTATCACGAAAATTATTCCCAATATTGTTCTGTATCTAAGTTTCATAATCTATTTCCTTCTGCATATTCTTAGCTGCGGGTATTTTGCTTTTTTGCTTTCTCTATTATAAAGGTTCCCACCGCGAATGGCAATCCGATTCTATCATTTCGCTCCGCTAAAAAAATCAAAAACGCAAAAAAATAATAATACCAGTCCTTCCGCTGAAACGCTTCCTCCTTACAAAGCTTTCATCTTCTGACCTCTGATGCATGTGACTTGCAATTCAATACATTTCTCTTATATGCGATCCTCTGACCGCCTTTGCGTCTTCTGCTCATCCGGTACTGTAAAGTTTCCGCTTTGCCTGTTCCGTATCGGTCTTCTCGCTTTCTGTGAGCCTTCTCTCACTTGCGAGCCCTCCTGACTTCCGGGGTTTCAACATCTGCGACTGGTATTATATTTGTTCGTCTTGAATCATTTCTGGTGGAATCACCCTCTTTCTTGGCTTGCGCATTTTTTTCACAATTCTTTTCGCGCAAGTTGCTGTTTTTTCAAAATCGGAAAGCATTGTTTCCGCGTCTGCTTTTTACCTTGCTTTTCCTTTTCTGTAACTGTATTATAGCACATGATTTTGTGGTATGCAAGAATTTTTTGAAAATTTATAATGTTTTTTGTATTGTTAATTTTGACGCAGATTTTAATTTTAAATCAAACCTTTCCGTTGGAATCTAAAATATTTATACCACTTGAATTTCCTTTATTTCCGATTATAATAGTAGATAAGGCAGTATATTCTGCCGATTTCATTAAAGAAAAGAGGTACTTAGAATGAGAGTTAAGATCAACAACACCGATGGTATCTTCCCGATGCCCGTCCTAATGATCGCAACGTATAACGAAGACGGCAGCGTTAATGTCATGAATGCCGCATGGGGCTCAATGCAGTCCAGCGGACACGTGGTTCTGAAACTGTCAGAAACTCATAAAACCGTGGAAAACATCAAAGCAAGAGGTGCTTTTACCGTAAGCATCGCAGATGCAGCTCACATCACGGAAGCAGACTATTTCGGCATAGAATCCGGAAACGATGTGCCTGACAAATTTGAACGCAGCGGCATGACCGCAAGCAAGGCTGAAAACGTAGATGCCCCTGTTATCAATGAATTCCCGCTTTGCATTGAGTGCGAATTTATCGAATATCAGAGAGGCGAATACGGCTGCGGCGTTATTGGCAAGATTGTCGGCGTAACTGCCGATGAAAGCGTGCTGGTTAACGGTGAGCTGGATATGTCTTTAGTTAACGCTATCGCATTTGATACATACACGAATGGTTATTACAAAGTAACCGAACGTGTCGGCGAAGCTTTCCAGGATGGCATGAAACTTAAAAAGTAGCATTTGAATCCAATAAATTCAAAAAGCACAAGAGCGCTCACAGCACATATGAGCGCTCTTGTTTTCTCTTCTAAAACTTTCCGGAAGATCCGCCATGATTCATCCCTGATGAGCTTTGATGCATACTGCTGCCGCCTGAATTCGACTGTTTTTCGATGTGATCTACAGTATTGTACAGGAACTGTTCGCTGCCGGCAGTCATTTTAAGGCTCCCGGATTTCATGTAATCTCTGGCTGCCGTCTGGCGCCGCACGGTTCTGAGCGCCGCTTTCTGCCTGCCGACTACGACAAATGCGATAACAACACCAATTATAATGCCGATTGCAATATCAATAATCAGATTAAAATCCCGAGGCATATTGCCGTTATCATAGGCTTCCCCATCTGCAGCCTGCACCAGAAAATTCTCGCACTGATCTGCATATACGGAAAACGCCGCCGCCGGATTATCACGAAGATCTGCAGTCACCCGGTCCATAAGATATTCCTGCCCCGCATCCGTAAATACGCTGATGCCGCTTCCTGCCGTGCTTATAACCCAATCGCCGGAATCAAAATTCACTGCAAGCAGAATACCGCTGTGATTCGAACCGTACCCTAATTCGTTCTCATCATAAAAGTCATCGGCAAATGTCTGCGGACTTTGTCCGTTGAAGTTATCGGTCGTAAGCAGATATACTCCGCACTTCTGCTGTTTCGAAATATCTGCAAGCCTTGAATTGATTTCATTCACGTCTTCTGCGGATACAATTCCCGCATCGTCGTTAAAATAAATCACCTCGCCGTTCGCATACGCTGTCGATGAAACACCCAGAATCAGGAACAGAGCCAGCATGATTGCAATTAGTTTCTTTCTCATTTCTGCCGCCTCCTAGATAAACATAAAATCCACAAAAAACGCTGCCGCACTCGCAGCAGCGCTCAGCACTCCTGCCAGAATGCCGAATTTCCGCCAGTATGCCCCCTTATCCATCGGCAGATCTCCGACGAATTTTCCGCTCTGACCATTCATTGCAAACATATACGTGCCGCCCTGCCACTTGGTATTGAGCAGCCAGACGGGGTAAAGAGCATACTTTGCAGTGCCGTTCTGCAGACTTATATGTAATCCTTCGGGCACCACGCCGGTAAATCCATGCACGGTATCCCTGAACGCATCCTCTGTACTTCGCCTGATGCGCGCATTGGCAGCTCCTATGCCGGCCTGCGCATCCACATCGTATTTATCGGCCATAAAACCTGCCAGATATGCTGTTTTAAAATCAACAGCCTGAGAAAAGTCAAACGGTTCAATGGACTCCATGAGATCATCCGGCATCTTCTCGGATCCATCCACCGGCACATGGCTGAATGAAGCATGTCCTGCGCGATAAATGCGATAAAAATCATGTTCAATGTATCTGTAGTTCGCATCGCTCCAGGTGCGCGTGCGTTCTCCCATATAGCTGATATCAGCCGTCACATCCGCATCGAAGAGCCACACCGGAACATAAACGCCCTTGATTTCATTTATATGATTCTCATCCTTAAAAAGCGGCGGAATCAGTTTTTTGCCGGCTACATGCTTTTTCAAAGCTTCCTTAGCCTGCTTCTTGTCAAGCTTAAACGGAATGATGCAGTCAGGCTTCAGCATGCCCGAAA
>CAVCML010000060.1:0-26582 GCA_963603335.1 Bacteroidaceae bacterium
TCCGCAATTGAACTCAAATTTTCCCCTTGCCAAATTTCCTTGCTTCATTTATACTTATTTTGTGGTTTTATGCTATAAAAATAAAGAAAGTGGGGTAATTTAAATGGCAAACATTAAATCCGCAAAAAAAAGAATCCGTGTAATCGACAAGAAGACAGCCAGAAACAGACGTGTTAAGGGTCACCTCAAGGCAATCTTGAAGGCTTATGACGCTGCACTCGAAGCCGGCGATATGGAAACAGCTAAGGAAAAGCTGACTTTAGCAGAAAAGAAGCTTATGCAGGCTGCTGCTAAACACACTATTCACAAGAACGCTGCATCCAGAAAAGTCTCCAGATTAGCAAAGAGATTCAATAAAGCGAACGCTTAATTCTCACCCGTCCCCACCCGTGCATAAGTTAAATGCACAGAAATGAGAAACGAATTTAAAATCGTTCCACTAAAAAAAGATGGCCTGTGTCTCCCATCTTTTTTTGTACCCAAATGCATACAAGATGCTGTTCTGTCCTTTTTCCTTTAATTATCTCTCCGTCACGGGTTAGGCGAGGCAAACTTTATGAAAAATTAAACCCATTTTTATATTTTTTGTGGTATACTATGCATAATATCATATACGAAATGAAAGGACTCTTTTTATGAGCACACATATTAACGCTGCAAACAAAAACGATATTGCAGAATCGATACTGCTGCCGGGCGACCCTCTTCGTGCGAAATTCATCGCAGAAAACTTTTTGGATTCACCTAAATGCTACAACGAAATCCGCGGTATGCTGGGCTACACCGGCACATATCGAGGGGTTCCGATTTCTGTGCAGGGAACCGGCATGGGAATGCCTTCCATGGGAATTTACTCCTGGGAACTGATTACCGAATATGGTGTACAGAACCTTATTCGTATCGGCACAGCCGGCTCCTTCCACGAAGATATTAAAGTACGTGACATCGTAGTCGGTATGGCAGCGTCCACGGACTCCAATTACATTCACGCATTCGGTGTGCCGGGCAACTACGCTCCATGCGCCAGCTTCAGCATACTTTCTAAGCTGGAAGAAACATCGAAGCAGCTTGACATTCCTTTCAAGGCCGGAAATATCGTCTCCTGTGATGTTTTCTATGAACTCAAGGAAGACTGGTGGAAAAAATGGGCTGCCATGGATGTTCTTGCTGTTGAAATGGAAGCTGCTGCACTCTACATGAACGCTGCGTACAACCGCGTAAATGCTCTGGCTATAATGACCATCAGCAATCATTTTATAACAGGCGAAGAGACAACCACACAGGAACGGCAATCCTCATTCACTGATATGATGAAACTGGCACTGGAAACAGCCATCAAATAGGAGGCTCAAAATTGAAAATACTTGAATCTGCAGAAAATTACCTTGAATCCATTTTGATTCTGAGAAATGAAAAGGGGCGTGTACGTTCCATCGACATTGTAAATCATCTGGGTTTCTCCAAGCCGAGCGTCAGCATTGCGATGAAGCAGCTTGAGGGAAACGGTTACATTACCCGCGACGAGGACGGTCACATCTTTCTTACCGATGCCGGCAGAAAAATTGCCGAAGAAACCTATGAACGCCACGTTTTCTTAACTAATCTCTTCATAAAATGCGGCGTTTCCGAAGGAACCGCTAAGGAAGATGCCTGCAAAATCGAGCATCATCTTAGCGACGAAACCTTTGAATGTCTGAAAAAACACTTAAAAAACATCTGATTTACACCAATATAAAAGGCAGCTTTACCGGCTGCCTTTTATTATAATTTATGTTCCTTCTTCCTCAGTCTGAATAAAACCGCCGTTACAGCCATCATCGTAAGTGAAAGAATCATTACAAGAATAATCGTGTTGACTCCGCCGTCATCACCTGTTTTCGGAGTCTCGCCCAAGCTGTCCGTATTCCGCTTAAGCCTATTCAGGATATTAATCTGCTTTTCCACAACTTCTACCGTCTGATCTCCATATACCAGCGCCACATTAATGGGTTCTGCAATCCGGTATTCCTCAGGAGCATCTTTTTCCACAACATTATAAGGTCCTAAATACAGTGTCTTACTGCTAACATTTCCATTAAAATCCGTTCGAATCGTATCCACTACCTGTCCTTTTTCCGCTCTTACGGTCCCATCCGGCGTAATAATATCTGCCAGCGCAATAATATCGAAATCAATACCTCCCATGGCCTTTTCACGAATATCCGCCCAGTTATCATTGTATTTGTATTCACCGATTTTTTTGATAGTAATTCGACCCTTTTGTGCCATATCCTTCTGCTCTATCGTCATAACAGCCGTCTTGCCATCCACCTGAAATTGCTGCGGATCTTTTGCAGCAACATAGCCTTTGGGAGCTTTAATTTCCTCCAGCTGATACGTTCCCTGCTGCAGTTTTACCGGAATGGTTGCCTTACCATCACGATTCGTTTCATAAATTCCGCCATCTTTCTGCTTCATGTCATCCGATATATATCGATCAAGATCCACGCTCTTAATCTTATATTGAATGCCTTCTGCGGGGATTGTTTTTCCCGTTTCCGCATCTTTTTTCTCTATCGTTACTTCTGCCGGCACATCCGTTTTAAATCTCATAAAAAATTCCGGAGGTGCAGCTGAGCCCGTGCTTACAACCTGCATATGTTTGCTGCCTTCGTGATTCCAAATCAATAGATTTTCCGCCGACGAACCTTCCTGTGTCATACGCTTCACCTTCACGATTTTTTCTCCGTCAATAGTCTCGGATGCTGCAAAAGCATGTATTGTCCCTGATTTAGAATACCGGATATCCTCTGCATTCCATTTCATCTCAAAATCGCAGCTGCCTTCATCTGCGGTTGCCTGCCACTTCTTTGTCTCCATGTTGTACTTCAGTAAAACCGGCTCTGCTTTTTCTGCTGTCTCGCCCACAAAGTCAGGAGTTACAAAATGATTACTGATATTCTCTGCCAGGAAGTTATAACATTTTTCTGCTGCACGTCCCTTGAGCGACCGATAAAAATAGTCCGCCTGCATACCATGTGCTGCGACTCGTTTTGTTCCTGTTATTCTGCCGCTGCTGTCACGTTCGAACACGCGAAGCTGCTGCTGTACTTCCCATATCATCACCTGTGTGGCGTAGTAGTAATCTTCGCTGTTGACACCTGAGACAGGCAAATCATTTTCTCCGTTCCTGCCATAATATGTAACTGCCAGAATCAGTTTTTTTACATCTTCAGGCATATGACTGAAGTAAGCTTTATCCGCCAAATATTCCGAACCCCTATATTCTGTCTGCACGCGGAAGTCCGCATTGAATTCAATGCAGTAACCTTCCCGCTTTTCACCGCTGCTCACATTTGTTAAAATCATGTGCCTCCGTTTTGAAGGTTCTCTGCCTGTCACCTGCTTCACGTATGTGCTGCCATCCTTGTTATAAAACAGAGTACTTCCGTTTTTATCAATGGTATAAACCTTTTTTTCCACACCTTTTAAATAACCGTCAAAAGAAACTTTTGAAATTCCTGCGTCCGCTGCTGCCGCAGGTTCTGCCGTCGTTACAGTACTTATAATCATTAAAAGCAGCAGAAACACTCCTATCACACTGCGTGGCAACATCCCCCTTTTTTTAACCATTATCTTCGCTTCACCCTGTCCTTTCCGAATCAAACTTTGATATGATCCTTTAACTTTTCATATGTTTTATCTCCTATTCCCGAAACGTTTTTTATATCCTCTATTGATTGAAATCTGCCGTTCTGCTTTCGATAATCAATGATTTTCTCTGCCGTAGCCGGCCCCACACCGGTTAGCTCCTGCAGTTGTGCTGAGTCCGCCGTATTGATATTGATCTTGCCGTCGGAATACCTTCCTGAACTGCCTCCGCTGCTCCCGCTCACACCTGAAAGCTCTCCATCGGAATCTGTGTTTTCCTGCGACGGAATATATATTTTCTCCCCATCGCTGACAAATGCAGCTCGATTGATATCCGTCAAGTCCGCCTTTTCCGTCAGGCCTCCCGCTGCGGCTATCGCATCGGTAACACGGCTCCCATCTGAAAGTTCCACTACGGAAGGTTGATTAACCTCACCTCCCACATCAACATAGATTACCGTCGAGCTTTCCTCCTCCGTCGCCACTATCGTCTCCTCTGCCTGAGCCTCTTCCTGTCCGCCATTTTTAATACCGGCTGTCACCAATCCCAGCACTATTATCAGAACAACTATTCCCGCCTTTTTTAACATGTCTTTGTGTTCCTGCAGGAATCCGCTGATTTCTCTTCTGTCTCTGAGAAGCTCCATCAGTTTTTTCATATTTCCGCACCCCCCTTTCTTTCATTCGTCCCGGTATTGACATTATTTTACATTTTAAGCCGTTTTTTGTCAATAAATCCCTGCCATTTTCTGCAAATAAAAAACCGCACCTTCTTTTTACAGAAAGTACGGTTTCTCTGTTTCTTATTCATTAAATTCCCATTATGTATTCTGCTACATCCTTATGATAATGGAATCGATCTCCATTCTGTGTCGTATGAATTCCAATCAACGGAATTTCGCGTTCGTACAAAGATCCATGGGTTCTGGATGCGTCCGTATGAATCAACTCCCCATTAACCTCTCCAAATGCGGCATCATCACACGCTAACAAGACGAAATCACCTATTTTATCCGGCGGCAAATAATATTCCACCGCCGCTTGTTTACTGTCAAGTACACGCTCCACCAATGGATGAGATTCAGCAAAACGACAGAAATCTCCGGCCTGCACCCGATTTTTCAAGAACACATACAACATTCCGCCCTCTTGATAAATGTGATTTTCGATATATCTATCCTTAAGCGGCGGCAGACAGAAAACATCAAAACCGGCATTCTTTGCGATTTCCTGAAAATTCATGATGGTATGTTTTTGATTCATCCCATGATCTGCCGTGATATAAATTTGACGTTCCGGATCCATCTGCGCAATTTCACTGATAATATCATTAATTGCCTTAATCTGTGCATTAGCCTCCGGCGTTCCCGGTGCAAAGTGATGGAATACGTAATCATTGGTCGTACAATACACCAGATCCGGATTGTCCTTCCTGATACATTCCGCAGCCGCTCGAACAATCCACTCCGTTGCCTCCACGCTATTGATGGCCGGTGCTTGAGACAAGCCATATCGTTCTATTAAAGTTTGATCCGGATTCTGTGCACTTAGCCCGATATCAGCACCATCGCCGTAAACCCCCAGAACTTTCCCCTTCACCGTAAGCAATGCAGTCCTCTTATCCAGTTTCTTATAATACTGCAGAAGCGTTTCCGCCTTCATGTATCCGCGCTCTTCGATAAAGCCTTCTTCCTCCGTCTCCGGGTTATAATAATAATTTCCTATTATTCCTGTATCCATCGGCCATTTACCCGATAAAATGCAGGCATGATTCACATTTGTCACCGATGGCATAGCGCATTGCACCTTCTTTGCAAATCCGGTTTCCTTTGCCATTTCATGCACCTTCGGCGCATATTCGGGCGAAATATAGTCCGGATTGCAGCCATCGATTACCAGAATCATCACCTTTTCCAGCCGTTCTTTCTGCATTTTTTTTAATACCTCACTCTTTTCCATGATTGTATCCATTTGATCCCACGCCGACCTTTCTTCATCGTCTGTTTTTCCCCAGTTTGCTAATTCCGGAACATCTCCTGCCGAATCCGGTAAAGAAACAGCTTCTCTGAAAAATATAAGATGCCTGGTTACGTTTATTTCACTTCGATCTGTATCAATCGCAAAACACCTCAGCACTGAATCAATCACCTGTTCAGGACTCAGGTTGGAATTGCTGCCGGCATCAATCTTCATCTTAATCTGCAGCATATCTGACTGCGGCAGGAATTCAATCTCACGAATTTTCGGTTTGATATCCGTTTCTACCGGGGTCTTTTTTTTCTTTTGTTTTTTCAGAACAATAATTTGTTCCTGCCCCATGTACAATTCCCTGCAATCCTCAGCCTTCATCTGTATGGCTTTTTTCAAGGGAATTGTCACAGTATAAATTGCTGCTTCCGTCACCGATGCCAGTGTTTTTTGGGGATATTCCAGAAATCGGCACAACTGAATATCCAATCCATCCGGCATCTGTGTCCTCATAAGCCGCTCAAGCTCCTCAGGCAAATACTCATCCTTCGTTTCAAATTCTATGTATTCCCTCAGTCCTGTATAACCAAGGGATAATGGCTGTGCAAAACCCATCTTCGGATGCGGATTAAAGCCTTTCGAATAATCCAGCTTAATGCCGGCTCGTTTAAAAGCTCTATGGAACACGCGCACTAAATCTAAATGCGATATGTAACAACTCGTTTCCGTCTTTGAAAACTGCATAATATACCTATACATGTTCCACCTCCTCAAATTCAGCATCTTTAAAGCAGACAGCATACTTATTTATTTCGCATCCGGCACAACCACTGCGGCAATCCGGTGTTACCTGCCCTGTCATAGCTTTTTCATTTTCGCGAATTAAAAATTCTCTGCTGATAAGAGGATCTATCATATCCCACGGCAAAATCTCATCGTAATTTCTTTGCCTATATGCATAAAATTCCAGATTCGTTTCGGTTTCTTTAAAGGCTTGTTCCCATAATTCCGGCTTGAAATATTCCGTCCAGCCATCGAATTTGCAGCCCAGGCGATACGCACACTCAAGTAATTTGCATACCCTGCGGTCACCTCTTGCAAAGATTGCTTCAAGGTTACTGGTTTTCGTCTCATGATAGTTAAAAGTAACCCCCTTTATATGAAGCTGCTTTGCCAAATAATCATGTTTCGCACGAAATTCTTCCGGTCGGTTCTGTGCCGCCCATTGAAAAGGTGTATGAGCTTTCGGCACAAAGTTGGACACGCTCACCGTCACCCGAAATCTTCCTCCGCGTCTGCCTTTCAGCTTGAAATTTAAATCCATGATATCTGAAGCGATTTTACCGATCCCGTCAAGGTCCTCGTAAGTTTCGCCGGGAAGCCCATCCATAAAGTAAAATTTTATATGCTCCCAGCCAAGTTCGATAGCCTGCTTCACTGCGCTGAAAATATCTTCCTCCGTAATATTCTTATTAATTACATCCCGCAGTCTCTGACTTCCCGCTTCCGGGGCAAACGTCAATCCGGATTTTCGATATTTCTGAATCTCCTCCAGCACTTTAAACGAAAATGAATCCAAACGCAGCGACGGCAGCGAAAGCGATACATTGTTCTCACTGCAAATCCGCATCAAATCTGTAGCCAAGGCCTCAAATTGAGAATAATCACTGGTAGAAAGGGACAGCAGCGATAATTCATCGTGACCGGTGTTGGCCAACTGCTCCTTGGCCAGTCTCGTAATTGTCTCTTTTTTTCGCTCACGTACCGGCCTGTAAATCATGCCCGCCTGACAGAATCGGCATCCGCGGGTACACCCGCGAAAGGTTTCCACCACACAGCGATCATGAACCGTATCGATAAACGGAACAATATTTTTTACCGGGAATTCAGCATGATCCAAATCTTTAACAATAGCGCGTTTTACCCGATCCGGAGCCTCTTTATACAGTTTTTTAATTTCTTTGATTGTTCCGTCTTCATTGTAAATCGGTTCATAAAAAGCCGGCACATACACGCCCTGCATTTTACATGCCTTCTGCAGAAATTCCTTTTTCGAGCTGCAGTGCATCCTTAAAAGGCAAATCTTTTCCAGTACTTCCTCTCCATCTCCGATTATGAATAAATCGATGAAATCCGCCAGCGGTTCCGGATTGTATGCGCACGGTCCGCCGGCTATAATAATTGGAAATCCTTCACTTCGATCTTTGCTGTGCAGCGGTATTCCAGACAGGTTAAGGATATTCAGCACATTGGTGTATGATAATTCATACTGCAATGTAAATCCTACAAAATCCAGCTCATTTACCGGTGTAAATGTCTCTAATGTGAAAAGCTTTCTGCCCTCAGCACGCATCAAAGCTTCCATATCCTCCGCCGGTGCAAAAATTCTCTCGCAATAAATGCTTTCATTGTTATTTAAAATATTATATAAAATTTGCATGCCCATATAAGACATGCCTATTTCATAAGTATCCGGAAATGCGAATCCAAAACGAACATCAACCTGTGCCGGGTCTTTTTTTACACTATTGACTTCGCCGCCCGTGTATCTTGCCGGTTTTTCCACCTTTCGCAGCATATTTTTCAGTTGTATATCAATGCTCATTCGTCCTCCCTATTTCTCACAGCTATCTGCCATAAGCTCATCTACCGTCATTCCTATTTCCTTTTCAATGTCATGTATGAACATTTTCAGTTCTTCTTTCTTCTCCAAAATACGCGGCTTTGCTTCCGGATGCCCGCTATTCACCGCCTTATCGATGATATACTGGATTCTCTCATCAACACCCACATATTTATTCTCCTTCACCAACCTGTCCGCCAAACAGACCAGATCCGTCTCCGTCGCCTCCGGCAGCGGATTAAACGGCGAATAAGTCATATGAACCCGTATAATATTTGCTTCCTCATGATATCCTATTTTTTCTGCAAAATCTGCTCCCACGTCCCAGTGACGATCTTCCACACGTGCAATATCATGCAGCAGACCTGCTGCATTAATCAGTTCCAGGTTAAAATGATGTCCGTGCTGATTGAGCGCCCTGCCAATGCAGCATGCTGTATCCGCCACAGCACGGCAATGCCCCTTGACCCGATCCGGAGTTTTATATTCTTCCAAAAGTTTCAGACATTCTTCTGTCGTAGGATGTTTCATGTCTTGTTCCTTTCATCAGCCGTAAAGTTAATCTTCTAAATAATCTTCATCATAATATTCAAATTCAAAATCTTCAATTTTGATTATATCACCATCTTCAATTCCCATTTCTTTCATCTCGTCAATAGCACCGCTTTTTTCAATATACTTATAAAGATATCTCAGCGATCCAAAGTCGGTAAAATTGGTGGAATTGAAAATCTTAAGCAGCTGCTTCCCCTGCAGGATGAAGGTATTGCCGTCATATGACACTGTAACTTTGCGATAATCAGGATCTTTTTCATCTTTCTCAAAGTCAAACATTTCATATTCATCCTCTTCCTGCGGCTCTGCCAGCAGTTTCTGCAGTTTATCAGCCGCTGCAGCCAGGACTTCTTTAACTCCCAGATTGATTGGCGCGGACATCGGGAACACTTCATAACCCTGCTCTTCTGCATAAGTCTTGAATTCCTGATATTCTTCAGAATCTTCTCCTACAAGGTCTATTTTATTAGCCGCCACAATCTGAGGCTTTTTCAGCAGCTTTTCACTGTACTGCTCCAGTTCTCGGTTAATCTTCTCAAAATCCTCCTTCGGATCCCGGCCCTCGCTCCCGGATACATCCACCACATGAATCAGAACCTTGGTTCTTTCAATGTGCTTCAGGAATTTATGTCCCAGACCTGCTCCCTCCGAGGCTCCCTCAATAATGCCGGCTATATCCGCCATTACAAAGCTCGTATCATATATTTTCACCACTCCAAGATTCGGATCAATTGTTGTGAAATGATAATTTGCAATTTTAGGTTTAGCACTCGTAGAAACGGAAAGCAAAGTAGATTTCCCTACATTCGGGAATCCTACCAAACCTACATCAGCAATCAATTTCATCTCAAGGATTACATTTCGTTCCTTGGCAAATCCCCCCGCTTCCGCAAAATTCGGAGCCTGCCGCGTGGATGTCGCATACTTTGTGTTGCCTTTGCCGCCTTTGCCGCCTTTAGCTGCGACGAAAGACTGCCCGTGCTCCTTCAAATCTTTCATCACAAGACCTGATTCTTCATCTATTACGACCGTTCCAACCGGCACTTTAATAATCAAATTCTCCCCGTTCTTTCCATAGCGCTTTTTCTTCATGCCATCCTGACCGTTCTCCGCTTCATACTTTCTCTTATAACGGAAGTCCATAAGAGTCCGCATATTTTCGTCGGCTTCAAAGATGACATCCCCGCCTTTACCGCCGTCACCGCCATCCGGTCCGCCTTCCGGTACAAAAGGCTCTCTGCGGAATGATACGGCACCATTACCGCCTTTGCCGGATTTTATAAATATTTTCGCTCTATCTACAAACATGAGTCCTCCTCTCCGGATCTCATTCCCTTGTATTTCTGCCTGTCAAAACGCAAAGGAAAAAAGAAAGCCCCTATAAAAATAGGGGCTCAGAATTATCGGTTACGCTTCTTTCGGATATACGCTTACTTGCTTTCTGGTTTTGTCATATCTTTCGAACTTAACAGCTCCGTCAATCTTCGCAAATAAAGTATCATCACCGCCGATTCCAACATTGTTGCCAGGGTGGAATTTTGTTCCTCTCTGTCTTACCAAAATGCTGCCGGCACTTACGAACTGACCGTCACCTGTCTTCACGCCTAAACGTTTCGACTCACTATCACGACCGTTCTTCGAGCTACCTACACCTTTTTTACTTGCCATCGACCAGACACCTCCTCGCTATATCAAAATTAAAATACTTTCTTGCTTGTCGCTTACTTTAAAGCAGCTTCAATTGTTTCAATCATTACTGCATTTGTAGCCTTTTCATCGATTTCAATGTTGTTTTCTTTCGCAAACTCAATCAGTTCAGCTTTCTTCATTGACTTCAGTGACGGCTTTTTAACAGCTTTTTCTTCTGCGGGAGCTTCTTCTTCCGCAGCGGCTGCCGGTGCAGCCTGTCCAGCAATAGAAGTAATCTCAACTAAAGTATACGGCTGTCTGTGACCCTGTTTTTTTCTGTAGTCTTTTTTAGCCTTGTACTTAAAGATGATAACCTTCTTGCCCTTGCCGGTTTCAATAGCGTTTCCTTCAACAGTAACTCCGTCTACATAAGGTGCGCCTACTTTGATGTCAGCTCCGTCACCCACTACGAGGACCTTGTCGAATACGACTTTTGCTCCGTCTTCAACTCCTAGTTTTTCAACTGCGATCTGATCTCCGTTTTCAACTCTGTACTGTTTTCCGCCTGTTTCAATAATTGCATACATTGTAATTCTCTACCTCCTCTATCCAGTCTCGCCTATCGAGGTACGATTTCCTGTTGAAATCGTTTCATAACCTTGTTCGTGCGGCTTACATTTATATATGTTACTACATTTCAAGAGGCTTGTAAAGTGTATTTTTCAATCATTATCTGCTTTTACTCTATGATCACACCATCTTCATCGATGAAGATTTCACCATCATCAATTTCCGAAATATCTGCAGGTGGTTCTTCCTCGTTTTTATCATCTTTTTTCTTCAATGTGTCGAGCAGCATTCCTTTTACCCTTTCAAATGTTTCCGGGTTTTCTTCCATGTATTTTTTCACATTTTCTCTGCCCTGTCCGATTCTGCTGCCGTCAAAGCTATACCAGGATCCCGCCTTATCAATGATTTCTGCGTTAATCGCACAATCAATCACATCGCCCATCTTGGATATTCCCTTGCCATACATGATATCGAATTCCGCCTGCTTAAACGGAGGTGCCACCTTATTCTTAACGATTTTAACCTTCGTTCTGTTTCCTAACATAGTATCTCCGGATTTGATGGTTTCGACACGTCTTACGTCGAGACGCATCGACGCAAAAAACTTCAGTGCGCGGCCTCCTGTTGTCGTTTCACTGCTGCCGTAAACGACACCGATCTTTTCACGCAGCTGATTAATAAATACAATTGTAGTATTCGTTTTATTGATAATTCCGGCCAGTTTCCGCAATGCCTGTGACATAAGTCTGGCCTGAAGACCTACCGTGCTGTCTCCCATGGCACCTTCAATTTCATGCTTCGGCACCAATGCTGCCACCGAGTCCACTACTACCAAATCTATTGCCCCGCTGCGCACCAGCATCTCTGCGATTTCCAGTGCCTGTTCACCGTAATCCGGCTGCGATACCAACAGCTCATCCACGTCTACGCCCAGATTTCTGGCATATTCCGGATCCAGCGCATGTTCCGCATCAATGAAAGCTGCTTTCCCGCCGGTTTTCTGCACTTCTGCAATCATGTGGAGCGTCAGCGTCGTTTTTCCCGAAGACTCCGGTCCGAACACCTCGACGATACGGCCCTTCGGAATTCCGCCGATTCCCGTCGCTAAATCCAAGCTCATGGATCCCGTTGAAATCGCTTCAATATTCATCATCGGGTTATCGTCCCCCAGCTTCATAATGGCACCTTTGCCAAATGCCTTCTGTATCTTTGCCAGCGCCTCATTCAGCGCTTCTTCTCTATTTCCACTGGTATTGATTGTTTTCGTTTCTTTTTTCTTAGTCGCCATTTCTAACCTCCAGTTAGTGAACATCTGTTCTTTTTATCATACTGCATTAATTTCATTAGGTCAATACCAAATCAAGAAAAAGCAGTACATATCCATCCCTTTTCTCCGCGAACTCAGCAGGGAGGCAGAAATTCCGCAGAACCTTCTGCCTCCCTGCTGCAATTACTCATAACCTCGCCTGCGGCATCCGAGGTTATCCATATATTACCATGTCATTTGCGCTCCGTCAACCATTTTTTTCCATATTGATTCGCTGTTCTCCTTCAAACATCGCTCATATGTTTCTGTTAATCACATTCAGCATGCACAGCAATGCATAATGTCTGTTCCAGTTTCTGTTGACATTTCGCATCTGTATCTTCTTGCACAGCTTCTTGTCACCGTATGCGAAACCGATGTAGACGAGACCTACCGGCTTTTCTTTGCTTCCGCCATCAGGTCCTGCAATGCCTGTTACGGAAATGCATACATCGCTTCCGCTGACGCGCTGCAGACCTTCCACCATTTCCAATGCCGTTTCTTCACTGACCGCACCGAACTTTTCCAGGGTTTCCGCACAAACCCCCAATTCCTCCATTTTTGCCTGATTGCTGTATGCCACCAGACCGCGGTCAAAACACTGAGATATTCCCGGAATATCAGTCATTGTCGATGCAAACATTCCTCCTGTGCAGGATTCCGCACTGGACAAAGTCAACCTTTTGTTCATCAGTTTACCGGCTACCACCTGCGCCAGCTCTTCATCGTCGCAGCTGTAGATATAATGTCCCACGCGATCCTTTACCTGTTTCAGCATTTCGTCCACGGCCTGCTTTGCTTCTTCTTCCGTATTCCGCTTGGATGCAATTCGAAGTGAACATTCTCCTTCCTTTGCATACGTAGCCAAAGTCGGATCCGTCTGATTGTCAATCAGATCCATCAGCTTGGTCTCCAACATGGATTCACCGATGCCGAAGAAGCGAATCTGCCGATAATATAATGCTCCCTGCGACATTCTTTGCAGAAACGGAACAACGCTCTTTTGAAACATCCTCGTCATCTCTCTCGGAGGTCCCGGCATGCATATTATATACTTTCCGTCCTTTTCAAGTGCAAACCCCGGTGCTGTTCCCGCATCATTGTGGAACACTACAGCACGAGACGGCATTATTGCCTGTTTTTTATTGTTTTCCGTCATCTCCCGACCCAGTGTCCGGAAATACTTCTCGAGCTCCTCCAGTTCATCGTCCATCATTACCAGCTCGTCATCGAGAGCTTTGCAGGCCACTTCTTTGGTCAAATCATCCTGCGTCGGTCCAAGTCCTCCGGTTGTCAGGATTAAATCGCAGTCCTGAAATGCCAGATTAATCATTTCCTCCACGCGTTTCGGGTTATCTCCAACTGTATAATGATACATCACGTCAAACCCCAGCATATTCATCTGCTGAGACAGGTACACCGTATTGGTGTTGACAATCTGCCCGAATAAGATTTCCGTTCCTACGCTTAAAATCGCAGTTTTCATACTCACTTCGCCTTCTTCCTATGATATTCTACATGGAAAACAACTGCTTGTTTTTCACAATATATTCCGCTCCGGATATTACCGTCATAATCAGCGCAATCCACAGGAAAATAATATCCATCGGCAAATTGAAGCTGAGCATGCTGAACGGCCAGTTGTTCAGCAGAAGAAGCGGTATAGCAATCATCTGCGTAATCGTCTTGATTTTACCTGTCGTACCCGCCGCAATTACGATACCCTGCGCCGCAGCCACCTGCCGCATGCCGGTAATGATAAATTCCCTTCCTAAAATAACGATAACCATCCATCCCGGTACATCTCCAATCTGCGCCAGACAAATAAGCGCCGACATGACAAGCAGTTTATCCGCCAGCGGGTCCATCAGCTTGCCGAAATTGGTCACAAGATTGTATTTACGCGCAATCTTGCCGTCCAGCATGTCCGTAATCGCCGCCAGAATGAAAATCACCGTCGCTGCATAACGATATCCCATCAGAAATACGACAATGAACACCGGGATTGCAAAAATCCGCCCCATGGTCAGTTTATTTGGTAAATTCATTTTATTCCTCCATTCTTCCTACAATATCATAATCGAATGCATCGGTAATCGTAACCTTCACCATATCACCGGGCTCGAGTTTCTGTTCTGCCTGAAAAATCACGGTGTTGTCAATCTCCGGTGCATCGTACTGTGTTCTTCCTATATAAGCGCCTTCCTCGTCCTGACCATCCACCAGAACCTCAAATGTCTTTCCCACTTTTGCCTCGTTGACTTCACGGGAAATATCCATCTGACGGCGCATAATGCTGTCCGCCCGTGCCTGTTTGATTTCCTCGTCAATCTGATTTTCCATGTCCCCGGCGACCGTACCTTCCTCTCTGGAATAAGCAAACACGCCTAAGCGTTCAAATCGCTGAGCTTCCACGAAATCCACCAGCTTCTCAAAATCTTCTTCCCGCTCACCCGGAAATCCCGTAATCAAGGTAGTCCTGATGTGAATATCCGGCATCGTTTTTTTTAATCTGCAAAGAGTATTCTCAATACTATCCATCGTAGAATGGCGATTCATTCTGCTCAGCACATTATCGGAAATATGCTGCAGAGGTATATCAATGTAGCGGCATATTTTTTCTTCCGATGCCATGACTTCAATCAATTCATCGGTTATCTTGTCCTCGTAGCAGTACATCAGCCGAATCCAGCGCAAGCCTTCAACCCTGCAAAGCTTCCGCAGCAGCTCCGGCAGTTTCAGCATTCCATAAATATCTCTGCCGTACTCTGTCACATCCTGCGCTATGAGAATTATTTCTTTGCAGCCTTTTGCGGCAAGTTCTTCTGCCTCGCGCAGAATATTTTCCATCGGTCTGCTTCGATATTTTCCCCGAATCTGCGGAATCACGCAATACGCGCAGCAATTGCTGCATCCCTCAGCAATTCTCAGCGTTGCGGTATATGGGTTATCTTCAGTCTTTCTTCCCGAAAACTCCGCAAATTTTTCCGGCTGACAGCTGAATAATTTCTGCCGCTGTCCTCTCTTGAAATCCTGCACAATCCGAGGCAGTTTCTCATAGTCATTTACCCCCAGAAAAATATCCGCCTCAGGCATTTCATCGAACAGCTCATCACCGTATCTTTGAGAAAGACATCCCGATACAATAAGGATTTTTTTCTCTGCTGCCGCACCTTCCGCACTCTTTCGCTCGGCTTCTTCCTCGATAAAATTCGCCATTTCAAAGATTTTGTCGATGGATTCTTTCTTAGCATCGTTAATAAACCCGCAGGTATTGACCAAAATGGCATCCGCCTGTATCGGATTATCCGTGATGCTCATGCCCGAGCTCTCCCATATTCCCGCAATTCCCTCTGAATCATTGAAATTTTTGGGACATCCCAATGTTTCTATATATAACTTCATCTTTTTAAATCCTCTGTACTCTCTTTCATGTTCTGCAAATCCGCCTCGGAAATCAGTACCTGCCTCGGCCGGCTTCCATCCGCCGGTCCGACAATCTGGCGTTCCTCCATCATGTCGACGATTCGTGCCGCGCGGTTGTAACCGATGCGGAATCTCCGCTGCAGCATGGAAACAGATGCCTGCTGCGCCTGCACAACAACTTCTATTGCTTCCGGCAGAAGCTCGTCCTCCTGATCCCGATCGTTCCCGCCGGAAGGTAATGCATTCACTCTTTCAATGGAATCCAGCACATTGCTGGAATACTCCGTGTCCTCAACCTGAGCCTTGACAAAATTGATAACATTATTCACCTCTTCATCGGAAATAAACGATCCCTGAATTCGTTTCGGTTTGCCGCTTCCAAGCGGGTTGAACAACATATCTCCCTTTCCTATCAGTTTTTCCGCACCTGACATGTCCAGAATCGTCATGGAATCATGATGGGATGATACCGCAAAAGCAATTCTCGACGGGATATTTGCTTTAATCAGCCCCGTTACAACATCCGTGGATGGACGCTGAGTCGCAACAATCAGATGCATGCCTGCAGCTCTCGCTTTTTGTGCCAGACGACAGATGGATTCTTCCACCTGAGACTTTGCAACCATCATGAGATCAGCCAATTCGTCAATAATGATAACAATCTGCGCCATCACCAGATCATCATCACCTCGTTCTCCGACCGCCTTATTGTAGCTTGCCATTTCACGCACGCCTTCTTCTGCGAATCTCCTGTAGCGATCATCCATCTCCGCCACCGCCCAATTGAGAGCGGCCGCAGCCTTGGTCGGTTCCGTCACCACCGGAATAAGCATGTGCGGAATACCGTTATAATTGGAAAGCTCCACAACCTTCGGATCGATGAGCACCAATTTCACCTCTTCCGGAGTTGCCTTGTATAAAATGCTGGTAATAATGCTGTTGACGCAAACGCTCTTTCCCGATCCCGTGGAACCGGCGATGAGAAGATGCGGCATTGATTTCAAATCCGCAACGATGGCATTTCCTTCAATATCCTTTCCAACTGCAAATGTAATCTTCGATTTAGCTTTGCGAAATGCCGGGGTATCCACAATATCCCGGATTGTTACCATGCTGTTTTTCTCGTTTTCTATCTCGATTCCTACGGCTGGTTTGCCCGGAATCGGCGCCTCAATACGAATGCTCCGTGCTTCCATATTCAATGCGATATCGTTGGCCAGATTTGTAATCCCGCTTACCTTTACTCCTACATTCGGATGCACTTCATATCTCGTAACCGTTGGACCCTGTGTCACATTGGTTACCTCTGCGTCTATATTGAAGCTGTGCAGAGTGTCTTCCAGCTTTGCTGCTTTGCGCCGCAAATCACTCTCGCTTGCCATGCTCCGGCCGTTTCCCACCGGGCTTTTCTTCAGCAAATCAATCGGTGGAAATTCATAGGCTCCGGATGTTCCCACCGATACATTGAAATCTTCTTCCTGCAAAGTGTCCTTCACCTTCTCCGCACTTGCCGCCGCTGCGGCTCCTGCCGAACGAATCGCAGAATCTGCCGACTTGATTACAGGATTTGACGTATGAATCACAGAATCAACTATCGGCTCATCTTTGTGTGAATCATAAAACATATCATCATATGCGGCTGCCTTATTTTTCTGTTCTCCGTCATCGCTCATATAACTGAGAATCTTGCGTTGACCCGCACTTAGACTGTCTTCCATGCCCGATGCATGGTTTGCATTTTCATGCTGCTGCAGTTCCAGTTCCATTCGACGCATTTTTTCCTGTCTGCGCAGTTCTTTTTCCTCGAGCCGTTTTTCTCTCTGTTCCGCCATTTTTTCCCTGCGCTGTTTGATTTCTTCTATAAACCTGGAAACCGGTGTGTTCATAATCAAAAGCAGGCAAATTACAATAATCACGACGGACATGATATAAAGTCCGGGAATCCCGATTAACCGTACAATCAGTCCTCCTGCGGTCATGCCGAATGCACCGCCGTCATCCAGGATAATCCCGTTGCTGTAGTGAAAAGCGATATCGCCAAAGCCATATCTCAGCGTTTTCGAATCCAGAAATCTGGCAGAATTAATCAATGAAATAACCAGAAAAATAATCGCCAGCAAAATAACCGATTTAATACCGGAACCAATGGTTTTCTTTGCGAACAGCAATACCCCGTATAAAATAAAATAATACGGCAAAAAATAAGCTGCCAAGCCGAAACAACCCTTAAAAAATTCCGAAAGGACTCGGCCGATTTCCCCTGCTGCGGAAGTCTGCAGAGCAATCACCAAAAAAATCCCCACAGCAATCATAACAATGGAGATAATTTCATCGCGAATGCGATGCTCCCCTCCCGGCTGAGGCTTTTCTGCTGATGCTTTTTCTGCAGAACCGGTCTTTTTTCGAGACTTCTTTGCAGCAGAATCAGCGGCACCGCTTCTCGTTGACCGTGCATTGCTGCCCGCAGGCTGCCTGCTTCGAGATCTCGAAGATGTATTTTTAGTTGTTTTCGTATTTTTTCTGCTTCCTGCAGCCATACAAATTACCTTTCTATGCAAACATCATCGCATAACCGATAACGAAAATCGCCACTACCCATACATAAACGGTGAATCCCGTCAGTTTCTTGTTTGAAACCAGCTTAATCATCGCTTTAATGGCAAACAGCCCGGACAGAGCCGCAACCACTACACCTACAATTACCGGACCGACTTCCGAAAGAGACATTCCGGCCTTGAATGCATCCGGTGCTTCCACAATTACCGACCCCAAAATGGATGGGATTGAAATCAAGAATGCGAACTTAACGGCAAATTCTCTGTTCAATCCGGATATCAGTCCTCCGAACAAAGTCGAGCCGGAACGTGAAACTCCCGGACAGATAGCCACACCCTGCATCAGTCCGACAAACAATGCATGGCGAAACTTCATTTCATTTACATCCTTATTGTTTTTGCCCATTCGCTCCGCAATTACCAAAATCGCACCGGTTACGATAAGTCCCGATCCGATTGCTATAAGCGACGAATACATTGACTCAAACAGATTGTTGAACAGCAATCCGATAATTGCCGTCGGAATCGTCGCCACGATAATCATAAATCCCAGCCGTCTCGTTGGATTTGCATTAATTCTAAGTCCCTTACCCGTAAATATATCCTTGATGACGGCTCCCAATTCCTTAACCAGTTCAACGATATCGTTCCAATATACTATAAATACCGAAATCAACGTTCCCAGATGCAGTAATACTGCAAACGGAAGAACCTGCTCTGCATTTACACCGAAGAAATACTGCAGCAAAGCAAGATGTCCCGAGCTGCTGATTGGCAGAAATTCCGAAAGTCCCTGTGCCAGGCCCAAAATAATCGCCTGCAAATACGTCATGATTTAAATCCTCCTTGTGTTTTGTTCATACATAATGGATTATACCACAGCAACAAGTTAAATCATATGTGTTTTTCCTGTAAATATTATGCAAATCCCTTAAAAACCACGAAATCCCTTTACATTTACAGACTTTCAGTAGTATAATATCCCAAGATATGACTACAGGAGGACAGTGTTATGAAAAGAAAACCCAATATTGCAGTCGTAGGTGCTACCGGCGTTGTAGGCTCTACATTCCTGAAAGTGCTGGAAGAAAGAGACTTCCCGTTCGAAAACATCTACTTGATGGCTTCTAAAAAATCTGCAGGAAAAACACTGACATTCAAGGGAAAGGAATACACTGTCGAAGAGCTGACAGAGCATTCTTTTGATAAACCGATTGACATCGCTCTCTTCTCCGCAGGTGGTTCCACCAGCGAGAAGTTCGCTCCAATCGCCGCAGCCCATGGTGTAACAGTTGTTGATAACAGCAGTCAGTGGAGAATGGACAAAGAAGTTCCCCTTGTTGTCCCTGAAGTAAATCCTCAGGACATCGCATGGAACAAAGGTATCATCGCAAACCCGAACTGCTCTACCATTCAGGCTATGGTTGCTTTAAAACCGCTGCAGGATAAATACGGAATCAAAAGAGTCGTATATTCGACTTATCAGGCGGTATCCGGATCCGGCATAAAGGGTATCAACGATCTGAAAAACGGTCTTGCCGGAGATGATGAACACTTGCAGGCATATGCTCACCCGATTGCGGGCAACTGTCTGCCGCATATTGATGTATTCACCGACAACGGTTATACAAAAGAAGAAATGAAAATGATCAATGAAACTCATAAAATCCTTGGCGATGACAATATCAAGGTAACCGCTACTACGGTGCGGGTTCCGGTATTTGATTCCCACAGTGAATCCATCAACATCGAGCTCGAAAAGCCGTTTGAACTGGAAGATGTTGTTGAGTTATTCAAAAACTCTCCGGGAATCATAGTTCAGGATGATGTGGAACACAATGTATATCCGCTGGCAAGAGATGCCGCCGGAACGGATGAAGTCTACATCGGACGTATCAGAAGAGACTTTTCGGTGGACAATGGACTCAACATCTGGGTAGTTGCAGACAATATCCGTAAAGGTGCTGCCACCAATGCCATCCAGATTGCAGAAAAACTGATCGCCGAAATGGATGACTAGTCAGTCTGACTGATACAAATCAATATTGATTTCGCAAGTGCTGTAAATTTCCGGGCTTTTGAATCATAAACCCGGCTTTATGGCACTTATTTTTTTCCTTGCGAATTCATAAAATACGCACTTACGAAAAAGTACGTACTTGCGTTTCGCGTAAATTATTATATAATTTGAAATAGAACAAAAGCAAACTAAAACGAGGAGGTAGTCCCATGGTTGTATGGCCGATACTCAGCTCCCTTATTATGATTTTTATTTTAATCATTCCCGGATTCTTTTTTAAGAAAAAAAACATTCTCACCGAAGACCAAAACGGTGCTATCAACAGTATCGTTGTAAATCTCACCTGGCCCTGCCTGGTCATCGATGCGATGCAGATGGAATTCAGTCTGAAGATTTTAAAAGACAGCGCCTACATGCTGCTGGTATGCATGTTGATTCTGGCAGTTATTTTCATTATCAGCTTTCCGATTGCCAAACTCATCAAACTGCCGAAGACGAAGCAATATCTCACCGTATTTATGCTGCTTTTCGGCAATACCGGCTTTATCGGTATTCCTGTCATAAAAGCACTTTACGGCACCGATGCTGTATTTTACTCTGCCATAGTAGAACTTATCAACGACGTTTTGATTTTCACCATCGGTATACTTTTGATTCAGCTTTCTGCCGGAGCCAACCTGAAAATAAGTTTCAAGCAATTCATCAATCCGGGCCTCATCGGCGTTATCATCGGTCTTATTCTTTTCCTCCTGAACATCCAGCTGCCGGAGCTTATCGGAGGCTCGATTGAAATGATCGGCAACGCTACCACACCGCTTACCATGTTCTGCATCGGATTTCAGGTCGGAGGACTGAAGCTCAGGGAGATTACCGGCGATCTCCAAGTTTATGTTATCTGTTTCGTCAAACTGCTTATTGTCCCAATCCTGGCCTTACTTGCAGTCAAATTGTGGGCAGGAGATTTCTCCATGATGGAAAAGGTACTCATCATCAGCTTCGCTATGCCGATTGCTGCCGTATCATCCATCTTCAGCCAGCAGTACAAAGGCGAGGCTGCATTTGCAACCAAAAGTGTCCTGCTTTCCACGGTATTGTCGATTATTACAATCCCGATTTTTGCCATCATTATGGAGCTGTAAAAGCAATCTGAAACTGTACGCGGAAGGTGGTCAGACCATTTGCAGAAGATGCACTGATCCGGCCCTTATGCTGCTCTGCAATGCTTTTGGCAATAGCAAGTCCCAGGCCGTAACGCCCTTCACTGCGGTTTCGTGACTTGTCAACGCGATAAAATCTCTGAAAGATCTTTTCTTCTTCACCCCTCGGGATTTCTTCCCCGCGGTTGGTTACGGTAAGAAAGATCTTTTTATTTTCCTTATACAGATGTATCTTAATAGTTCCTCCTGCAATCGAGTGCTTTACACCGTTATCCAACAGAATCTCTACTAACTGCCCGATGCTGTTTTCCAGCATCGGAATCTGCAGATTCGGCTCAATCTCATAATCCAGACTCACCTGACTCTCAAAGGCCTTTCCTTCGAATGTCAGCACCGCCAGTTCCACCGTCTTTGAAAGATTTCCCATCTGCAATTTGGGCTTCTCAATCCGCTCATTTGACGCCAGGCTCAAAAGATCCGAAATCAAATGATTCATGCGTTCTGCCTCTAAATGAATATTCCGGAGCCATCTTAACTCTCTCGGATTTGCTTCCAGAGCTTCACTGCTGGCTGTGATTACCGATAGAGGTGTTTTCAGTTCATGAGAGGCATCCGCAATGAACTGCTTCTGTTTCTCAAAACTCTCCCTCACCGGATGAATAATCCAGCTCGTAAGAATTCCGGCGAGCAGCAAAACCATTAATTCCGCCGCCGCTAAAATAATCAGAGAAGTCCTGAGCGAACGCACGAGTATCGCCCGCACATTGCCATTGTCCATAATCGTCAAGGAATTTCCTGTTTTATACGCATACGAATACTTTTGGGTGTAAAGGTTCCCAACCGACACCTCCTGCAGTGAAGCACTCTGCAGAATATTCTCCGCAATCTCTGTGATTTCCTCATCAGATAAATCATTATCCGAACGGTTGATTACATCCTTCACTTCATCCTGTTCATCGAGCAGCACCGTATAAACTACTGAATCCATGAACTTGATGTTTTCATCGAGAGGCTGTGAGTCGCCGTCATCCGCCTCCTCCGAAGGTTTCGCCGGCGGAGTGTCATCCTTACTTCCCGTCTTTGCAGCCGGGCTTTCCGTCTGCTCCATCCGGTCTTCTCCGTTAGCCATGGATAAACTGCTGCGAATGGATGCCTGCTCTTCCAAATACCCCTGGATGTTAAAGACTGCAATAAATCCGACCAGACTGACGGTTAAAATCACAAAAATTGTAATGAACACCTTACTTTTCAATCGTTTCATGTTGCCCCTCTATCCGATATCCCACGCCGCGCACCGCCTTAATTGTAACGCTTGATCCAATTGCCTTAATTTTACGCCGCACGAAGGAAACATATACTTCCAGATTATTGGATTCAACTTCGCTCTCCAATCCCCAGACTCTTTCAAAAATCTGTTCCTTTGATAATATTTGCTCAGGATTCTGCAAAAAATATTCCAGCAGCAGGTATTCCTTTCGCACCAGTTTCACCGTCTGTCCGCTATTTTTACAAGTCAGTTTCAGGTTTGTCATATCCAGTGAAATATCTCCGTATGTCAGTTGGTTTTTCGCCATGTCCATTTCCGGACCGGTTAGCTGAATGCGCACCCGTGCAATCAATTCATCCATATGAAACGGCTTGGTAATATAATCATTTGCGCCGTGTTCCAATCCGGCAAGCTTGTCTTCCAGCATGGAGCGGGCTGTCAGCATGATAATCTTGCTGCGCACTCCCTGCTGCCGCAATTTCCGCAGAATTTCAAACCCATCACTGCCCGGAAGCATCACATCCAGCAAAATCAAATCATAAATTCCCGTTGCCGCCAGATACAATCCCTCGTCTCCATCCTGACATATCTCTGCGTCATATTCTTCCTCTTTAAGTCTGTCTGCGATTACATCCGCCAAGTTAAATTCATCTTCTATAATTAAAATTCGCATGGTTAAAGTCCTTTTCATGAAAATACATTTGGATCAATGATGCAGCCCCAATCGCTCTTTTAACGCCTCCTGCAGCACTGCCGAAAAGTTAATGTTCTGCGATATAGCAGCCTCGTTGAGCCACGCCGGTATGGTCAGCGTTTTCTTCACCGACTTTTCAAAATGTTCTTTCGCATAAGTGTCTACATCAACGGTAATCAGATTGACATAACCTTCACCAGGCTCCGAACCAATCTCCCTCAAAACCACCTCTGGATCCACATCCTGTAAATCAGATGCCTTGGGCAGCTCTTCGCCCTCCATTCTGGCAGAATGCACATAGCCCGCCAGACAGTCAACCGCCATCTCTAAAGCCTCCTCCAGCGAGTCTCCACACGTCGCCAGATAATTCAAATCCGGGAATATAATCGAATACCCCGATTCTTCCTTATAAATACATGCCGGATATACCGTTAACATATTAGATACCCTCCTTTTCGGAAACTACTTCAGTCCCGCCTGTTTTAAATAGAGTTTTCTACTCCCTTGGTTAAATCCCTGCAATGAAACGGAATCGTTGCTCGCCCCTTTTTTACAGGATGGACATACTGCTTGTGCGAGCCCACCTGCGTCTTAAAAATCCAGCCGTCTGCAAGGATTATTCGTTCCATCTCCTGTGGTTTCTTCGGCCATTTCCCTATCCTTTCCCTTATAGTATCACTCCACACGTGTCAAATCAATACGTGTTAGTGAAGATCTCATCAGCCCCTTTGTTTTTCCATTATATTCCATATGTAAATAAATGTCAATTAATCTTTTTTCACCTTTTCACGTTCCTTTAATTTTCATTTAAGCATTCTGCCGTATGATGCAACCATCACGAAGAACAAAGAAAGGAGCACCCTGGGGCACGTCAATGTTGCCCTCAGGCAACAGAGAAAGGAGTACCCTGGGGCACGTCAATGTTGCCCTCAGGCAACAGAGAAAGGAGTACCCTGGGGCACGTCAATGTTGCCCTCAGGCAACAGAGAAAGGAGATTTTACGATATGAAAACGATTTCGAGAAGATGGATCAAGAACGCCGTCGCCATCGCGGCTATGCTGGCGCTGTTCGGTTCCATGTTTTTTACCATGAATTATGCAAAGTCCCATGCGCAGACTTCTGACATGCCGCAGATGCCGCAGAGTAATGACACTTCCGTGAATCCGGGAGACAGCGGTACACAATCGAATCAATCCGAATCCAGCGATTCTGGCAGCAGCCAAAGCGGCGACCAGCAGAATGCACAGGGCGGCAGCGGTCAGCAGAGCGGACAGCCGCCGGCTAAACCGGAAGATTCCGGAAACAGCGGACAGTCAGGTACCACAACGCAGTCGGCTGACAATTCCCAGAACAACAGCAGCAGCGACTCCAGCAAGTCTCAGGACAGCAGCCAGAGCGGCAGCTCTGATTCTCAGCAGAACGACAATCAGGACAGCCAGGGCGGACAGCCGGGCGACAGCTCCGGCATGCCGCAGGGAGCACCAGGACAGAGCAGCAACCTTTCCACCCTCTACTACATCCTCTTCGGGGCAGAAAGCTTCCTTCTGGCACTGGCACTGATGGAAGTCATCATTACCAAGGGCAACAAACGCACCCTCAGACAGTCTTTCTATAACAAAGACAAAGTCATCATCTTTATACTGTCTGTAATCCTGATAACTGCCGGAAGCGCCTTCCTTTGCAGCAAAATAACGACAGATTTCATGCTGGCGGACAGTAACAGCGGAGCAGCGGGACAGTCCACCGGACAGACGGCAAGCTACTCCGCAGTAAAAGAACTCACCGAAAATACGACCTTAAAAAGCGGCAGCTACTCCTCCGAGAGCGCCGATGAAAACGTCATCCTCGCAACAGGAGATATCAAGGCAGCCCTTTCCGGCCTGACCATCACTAAAACAGGTGATTCCGACGGCGGCGACAACAGCAACTTTTATGGAACCAATTCCGGCATCATTGCCAAGGACGGCGCCAACCTGACACTAAAAAATCTAAAAATCATAACAAACGCCAGCGGCGCCAACGGCGTATTCAGCTACGGCGGCTCCGCTACGACAGATAACGAAGGCGGCGACGGAACCTCCGTGACCATCAGCGATTCCGAGATTACGACCACCGGCGACAATGCAGGCGGTATCATGACCACCGGCGGCGGCACCATGAACGCCGGCAACCTGACCATCAAGACGACAGGAACCTCCAGCGCAGCCATCCGCTCCGACAGAGGCGGCGGCACAGTAAACGTTGACAGCGGAACTTACACCACTACCGGCGCAGGCTCCCCGGCCATCTACTCGACCGCAAATATCACGGTCACCAACGCCAAGCTGATCGCCAAAGCTTCCGAAGGCATCGTCATCGAAGGCAAAAACTCCGTCACCATCGACGACTGCAAGCTGACCGATGACAATACAACCCTCAACGGACAGTCCACGACATACAAAAACATCTTCCTGTATCAGTCCATGAGCGGCGACGCAGCGGACGGTCAGGCGGAATTCAGGGCGAGCAACAGCGATATCACGACGAATAAGGGCGACACCCTGTACGTCACCAACACGACAGCGTCTATCAACCTGAAAAACAACACCATTACCAACAATGACAGCGAAGGTAACTTCCTGCGGGCACAGGCGGATTCCTGGGGCACATCCGGCTCCAACGGCGGCAGCGTCACCTTGACCATGAGCAAACAAAAAGTGTCGGGAAACATTGTCATCGATTCCATTTCCACCCTCGATATGTCCATGAAATCCGGCTCTTCCTACACGGGGACAATTAATGGTGATAACAGCGCCAAGTCCATCAAGCTGACTCTGGATAAAAAATCCAAGATCAAGCTGACCGGCAACAGTTATGTTACCAGTTTGGACGACGCCGATTCCGACTACAGCAACATCGATTTTAATGGCTATACACTGTATGTTAATGGCAAAGCAATAAACTAGCATGTAAGAATTGTGCCGCAGTGAGTCAGCTTATTCACTGCGGCAGACCGTTTTCCTCCCGGCGCAATACATCCATCGTAATTCCTCTATTCTTCTTTGAAATATACTTTCTGCCATCTGCATAATAAACATAAAGGCGAGATTTGTAATCATAGGCTGCTCCTTTACTTTTTCGCTATTGTAAAAGCAATGATCTTTCAGCGTCAAACATTTTTTGCAAAATTGTAATAAAATAA
>CAVCML010000061.1:0-19566 GCA_963603335.1 Bacteroidaceae bacterium
TTATAATATTGTAGACAGCTTTTTCGTATCATTGATCAGCGAACAGGCGCTGGCGGCGGTAACTTACGTATTCCCGATACAGATGCTGCTGATTGCATTTGGCGTCGGTACCGGAGTCGGTATTAATTCGCTGATTTCCAGAAGACTGGGAGCTAAGCTGTATGAAGAAGCGAATATGGCAGCAAACCATGGATACAGGCTGTCGTTTTTCAACTGGATATTTTTCGCGCTTATTGGCATTTTTTTGTCGAAACCGTTTATGCAGCTCATGTCGGATACGCCGTATATCGTGGACAGCGGGGTTCAGTACATGGCGATTATCACGATAGGATCGCTGTTCTGCATTGTGCAGATGACGACAGAAAAGATTCTGCAGGCGACCGGCAATATGATTGTTCCGATGATTTGCGGAATAGTCGGAGGTGTTTCCAATATTATTTTGGATCCGTTATTCATCTTTGGTATAGGACCGTTTCCGGAGATGGGAGTTGCAGGCGCCGCTTTAGCGACCGTGCTGGGGCAGTTTTTGTCAATGTGCGTGGGCCAGGTTGTTTTGTTTAAAGGAAAACACGCAGTGAAAGTAAGTCTTTGGGGATGGAAATTTCACGGAAGAATTATCCGTGACATCTATGCGGTCGGTGCACCGGCTATCATGATGCAGTCCATCGCATCCATCATGCAGTTCGGTATGAATATCATCCTCGGAACGCTTACGGAAACTGCGGTTGCGGTCATGGGAGTGTATGGAAGACTTCAGTCGTTTATATTTATGCCGGTATTCGGTTTAAACCAGGGAGTGCTTCCGATTATGGGCTTCAACTTCGGTGCGAGAAACCGAAAAAGGCTTATGGAAACTTATAAAAAGGGACTGCTTTTTGCGCTTGTGATTATGTCTGTCGGATTGATTATCTTCCAGGTGTTCCCGAGAGAACTGCTGTCTGTATTCAATTCGCAGAACAGCCAGGCAATGTATGATATAGGTATCCCTGCGCTGCGTTACATCAGCCTGTGCTTCCTGCCTGCGGCTTTCGGCATCATGTCGTCTTCGGTTTTCCAGGCAACTGCACATGGATTCTTGAGCTTGTGGGGATCGCTGCTGCGTCAGCTGGTAGGAATTCTGCCGTTGGCATGGATACTGGCCCGCATCGGAGGCGTGGAGATGGTATGGTTTTCATTCCCGCTGGCAGAGCTGATAGGAACGATATACTTTGCCATAGCATTTAAACAACTGTATCGAAAAGAAATCCGCAGACTGGATATTCTGTCGGAAACGTCTTATTAGGGTAATAAATACTGCAAAAGCCTTCAGTAATTAATTGGTTCCTGAAGGCTTTTTGTGTTTTTTGATTGGTTCGATTAGAATAAATGATTGATATCAAGGGTATAAATATTTGATTTCATCGCCGAAATCTTCTATGCGAAAATCCGAATCCATAACCACAAGATCGTACAGAAGCGGATCACGTATCAAATGTTTCCAGACCGTGTAAGTGGCATGAATAAAATCCTCGTTGAGAGGAATTTTGCATGAAATCAGGGGACAGTCGTATGGCAGTTCGCTGTCCTGATAGACGATGCGGAGAATGTTGTCTGCATCCAGGTGAGGAGCCAGAGGAAAGAATCGGCACTGAAGAGGACGATTTTCTCGCGGACAGCAGGGCGCTGTTTTGCAGTGCAGAAAATAAATGCTTCCGTGCCAGCTGTCGGGAAATTCGTAATCCTCGGCACGATTTTTTTCCCAACCCAGCCACTCTTCTTTTCGGTTGAACATCTTTTCTTCGCCGGGGAGCAAATAAATACCGAAATCGTTTTCTTCACCGGAATCATCAGAATCGATATCGCTGCCGCAGGTACAGCATGCGGCACCGCAAAGCCGGCCGCAGTCAAAATCCAGAGGTGAGACTCGATCAAGAAGCCGATATATTGCTGTAAATGTGTTTTTTGTGATTGAACTTTTCATAATTCTAGTATACAATATAATCTAATCAAGTTAAAGAAAATTTAATCTACATATATATATTATATATATGTAACGGATTTGGAACGGAATAGAAAAATATATAAAAATACGATTGAGAAAGGCATACTATATGAGACTGGGTATTGATATAGGATCAACAACCGTAAAATTGATTTTACTGGATCAGGAGGATAACATTCTCTACAGCCGGTATGAACGACATATGTCCAACGTGTTTGAAACCGTAGTGGATTTGCTGAAAAAAATGTACAGTGAAGTAGGTGACGTGAAGCTGCGTCCGGTCATCACAGGATCGGGCGGTCTTTCGCTGGCCAATCTCCTGGGCATTCCGTTTGAGCAGGAGGTCATCACCTGCAGCGCTGCGGTAGAGGCGCTGATTCCTCAGACTGACGTCGCCATCGAGCTTGGCGGAGAGGACGCTAAAATCACGTTCTACGGACAGACCATCGAGCAGAGAATGAACGGAACTTGTGCAGGGGGCACGGGAGCATTCATCGACCAGATGGCGGTGCTGTTGAATACAGACGCGCAGGGTCTTAACGAAGCTGCGAAAAAACATAACATGATCTACCCGATCGCGGCACGGTGCGGCGTATTCGCCAAGACCGACATTCAGCCGCTGATCAACGAGGGAGCGGCCATCGAAGATCTGGCTGCATCCATCTTCCAGGCGGTGGTCAATCAGACCATCAGCGGACTGGCCTGCGGCCATACCATTAAGGGGAAGGTGGCATTCCTGGGGGGACCTCTGTCCTTCCTGTCAGAGCTGCGGAAGCGGTTCATCGAAACGCTGGAATTGAAGGAAGATGAAGTCGTTTTCCCGGAAAACTCCAAGTATTTCGTCGCTATCGGAGCAGCTATGAAGGCTGCAAAATCCGACGAAGTTTCATTCGGAGAAATCATCGAAAGAGCGGAACATGCAGATCTTGCGCAGCTTTCGGATACGAAACATATTGCGCCTCTCTTTGCAGATCAAGCGGAATACGATGCATTCTGCCGGCGCCATGCCGAAGATACTATTCCGAGAAGAGATTTAAACGAGGCTCATGGGCCGGTCTTTCTGGGAATAGATGCAGGCTCGACCACAACAAAGGCGGCTTTGATTGACGAAGATAAGAATCTGCTGTATTCCTATTACGTGAGCAATGAAGGAAAGCCGCTGGATGCAACCATGAACATGCTGCGTGAGCTTTACGGAAAGCTGCCGAAGGACGCATATATAGCAAAGGTAACCACCACGGGATACGGAGAAAATCTGATTAAAGCAGCGTTTAAGGCGGACTTTGGAGAGATTGAAACCATGGCCCATTACAAGGCAGCGGAGGAGTTTCTGCCGGGAGTCGATTTCATTCTGGATATCGGCGGGCAGGACATGAAATGCATGCGCATCAAGGATGGTGCGATTTACAATATCATGCTCAATGAGGCGTGCTCATCGGGCTGCGGTTCGTTCATAGAGACATATGCGAAATCCGTAAATCTGGATGTAAAGGACTTCGCTCGGGAAGCACTCTTTGCAGATGCTCCCGTAGACTTGGGAACGCGCTGCACCGTGTTCATGAACTCAAAGGTTAAGCAGGCGCAAAAAGAAGGCGCAAGCATTGGAGATATATCTGCGGGACTGTCATATTCGGTTATCAGGAATGCCCTTTATAAAGTAATCAAGCTGCGTAATCCGGAAGAAGCCGGCGATAAAATCGTAGTGCAGGGCGGAACATTCTTAAACGATGCAGTGCTGCGGGCTATTGAGGATATTCTGGGCAAGAACGTTGTTCGCCCGGACATTGCAGGGCTTATGGGAGCATACGGTGCGGCACTGATTTCACGCAAACAGGCGAAGCCGGGAGAGAAGTCCGCGCTGCTGAAGCCGGAAGATCTGGATGAATTTTCCGTAGAAACCAGCCATGTGCGGTGCGGCAAATGTGAAAACCATTGTCTGATTACCATCAACAAATTTAACGATGGGACAAGGTTCTTTACGGGGAACCGCTGCGAACGGGGCGAGGGAAAGGTGACCGCGGCAAATCACGAGCTGCCTAACCTTTATGAATACAAGTTGAAAAGGCTTTTCGACTATGAATCTCTGAGCGCGGAACAGGCGGCACGCGGAACGGTCGGTATACCGCGGGTGCTCAATATGTATGAGAATTATCCGTTCTGGCACACATTTTTCACCAAGCTGGGATTCCGGGTGGTTCTTTCACCGAAATCCAGCAAGGAGATATACGAGGGCGGTATGGAAACCATTTCTTCGGATACGGCGTGCTATCCTGCAAAGATGGTGCACGGGCATATCAAGTGGCTGGTAAATCAGGGCGTGAAATGGATTTTTTATCCAAGCATTAACTACGAGCGTCAGGAAGACAGCACTTCACCTAATCATTACAACTGTCCGATTGTAGCGACGTATCCGGAAGTAATCGCAGGAAATATGGACGATATATTCCATGAAAACCATGTGACATTCAGTCATCCGTTCCTGCCGTATGATAACGATGCGCAGCTGGAGCGTGAGCTGTACAAGATGCTGCTTGAGGATCGCGGAATCAGCCGCGATGAGGTGCGGGCGGCCATTAAAGAGGCTCGTGCGGAGGATGCGCGTTTTAAGGCGGATGTTCATGCAAAGGGAAAAGAAGCGCTCGCATATGCCAGATCTCACGGTAAAAAATCCATAGTTCTGGCGGGAAGACCGTATCATCTGGATCCTGAAATCAACCATGGAATCGATAAGATTATTACCTCATTTGACATGGTGGTTCTGACCGAGGATTCGGTGGCTCCGATGGCGAATCTGCCGCGGCCGCTGAGAGTTTTAGATCAGTGGATGTATCACTCCAGATTGTACAAGGCAGCGACGTTCGTGGGTACGACCGATGATGTGGAGCTGATTCAGCTCAATTCATTCGGCTGCGGACTGGATGCGGTAACGACCGATCAGGTGGAAGAAATCACTAAGAAAAACAATAAATTATACACGGTTCTGAAAATTGACGAAGGCACCAACATGGGTGCTATCAAGATTCGTATCAGATCGCTGAAGGCGGCGATGGACGAACGTGAAAAGAACCATGTAGTACATAAAGATGACGACAAACCGTATGAAAGGGTGTACTTCACCAAGGAAATGAGCAAGGATTATACAATCCTGATTCCGGAGATGTCGCCGATTCATTTCCAGTTCCTCGAGACGGCTATGGAATGCGAAGGATACAAAGTAAAGCGGCTGCCGACCGTGGATAAGAATGCGGTGGATGAAGGTCTGCGTTATATAAACAACGACGCCTGCTATCCGACCATCGTGACGTTGGGACAGATTATTTCCTATCTGAAATCCGGCGAGGTGGATTTGAACAAAGTAGGAATCTTCATGAGTCAGACCGGCGGCGGATGTCGTGCCAGCAACTACGTGTCTCTGCTCAGAAAAGCGCTGAAAGACATGGGTATGGAGCAGATTCCGGTTATTTCCGTAAACATGGCGGGACTGGAAAAGAACCCCGGCTTCAAGCTCTCGGCGGGAGTTGTCAAACGCGGCTTGATGGCGGTCATGTACGGCGACCTGCTGATGCGCGTACTGTATGCGACCCGTCCGTATGAAAAGGTGCCGGGTTCCGCCAATGCAATTTATGAGGAATGCTGCGATATGATTCGCAAAAATCTTGCATCCGGAAGCCTGAAAGAATACAAGAAGCTGATGAAGATAATCGTGGATAAATTCGACGAACTTCCGCTTCTGGATATTAAGAAGCCGCGGGTAGGTGTGGTAGGCGAAATTCTCGTCAAGTATCACCCGAACGCCAACAACGATATCGTCAGCATAATTGAGAGAGAAGGCGGCGAAGCGGTGGTTCTGGATCTGACCGACTTCCTGCTGTACGGCATGTACAGCAAGGAATTCAACTATCGTCATCTTTCCGGGTCGTATCAGACGATGGCGGTGAATAAGGCGGCGATTTCGGTAATTGAATTTTTCAGAAAACCAATGAGGAAGGCACTGGAAGAAAGCAAGCGCTTCCATCAGCCGCTTAAGATTAAGAACATTGCGGATAAGGCATCGGAGATTATTTCTCTGGGCAACCAATGCGGCGAAGGCTGGCTGCTGACCGGAGAAATGGTGGATTTAATCGATGATGGCGTGGAAAATATCGTCTGCATGCAGCCGTTCGCCTGCCTGCCGAATCATGTTACCGGAAAGGGCATGATGAAGGCTCTGCGCAAGCGTAATCCGATGGCAAACATCGCAGCCATCGACTATGACCCGGGTGCATCAGATGTTAACCAGCTGAATCGTATTAAGCTGATGATGGCTACAGCGCACAAAAATCTGGAAAAGAAAGGTCAGTCGGGTACAAAGAAGCAAAATCTGCAGACGGCTGACAAAAGAACGCTGAAACAATATAAACACACGGAATTACAGCCTACAACAGGCAAGTAGCCGCAAGATGGATTGAATAAAACCCTGCGCCCGGCGCAGGGTTTTGCTTGTGGAAAGAGATGCGCCGCCGGAATTTCTCTTGCCCCTTGAATTTTCGAAAAAATGGGTGTATAATGCTAAACGAATCTATGATAAAAATTTAGAAAGTTAGGAGGTGTCTCCATGGGCAGACACGGTACAATAGCAGGCAGAAAGGCTGCGCAGGATTCCAAGCGTGCAGCAATGTTTACAAAATACGGCAGACAGATCATCGTAGCAGCGAAGGCTGGCGGAGATCCGGAATATAACGCAACACTTCGCGTTGCAATCGAAAAGGCGAAAGCCATCGGTATGCCGAATGATAATATTAAGAGAGCAATCAAGAAGGGCACCGGTGAACTTGAGGGCGAATCATATGAAGAACTGAGTTTTGAAGGTTACGGTGTCGGCGGTGTAGCCGTTATCGTCGAAGCGCTGACGGACAACCGCAACAGAACTACTGCGGCGGTAAGATCCACATTTGACAAACACGGCGGTAATCTGGGTGCTCCGGGATGCGTATCCTATATGTTCTCCAGAAAGGGCGTTATCATCATCGAAAAGACCGATGACATCGACGAAGATGCATTGATGGAAACCGCACTGGAAGCAGGTGCTGACGACATGATTACACATGATGACAGCTATGAGATTCAGACTGCTCCGGAAAGCTATACGGATGTACACGGTGCATTGACTGATGCCGGATATGAGATGGTAGATTCCGATGTTGAATTCGTGCCGTCCATGGAGTCCGCTCCGAAGGATGCTCACGATCTTAAACAGCTGAAAAAAATGATTGATATTCTGGAAGACAACGACGACGTGCAGAAGGTTCACCACAACTGCAGCGTTGATTTGGAGGAAGTGGAATAGGATAAAAATCCTCTTGAATTTCCTGCAGAATATATTATAATAAGTAATGAAATTACTTAAAAGAAATCCATAATCCTGAAGTGTGCGTTGGGGTGTTATAATTCAACCTACATTATGACCTTGGGAGCCCGGAGTTTCTGAATTGCAGATGCCGCGCCGTCTTTGAGCGGAAGGCAGACGCTGGAACAGGGCACCCCCCTATTGAAAGATAGGGCGTGAATTATATCCTCGACGGCATGTCGGGATTTTTTCTTTTTTGAAGGAAATTATCAAGCTTGGTCAAAAACTTCCGGAAAGCTATTGCATTTTGCAGGAGTTTGGGCTATTATAATGTTAGCACTCTTACAAAGTGAGTGCTAACACACTCGAGGCGGTCGAAATCCGGCGCAGGCATTTCGAGTCAGACGCTTTGGTACGGGGTTTCAGACAGAGAAGCACAGCACCAAGCAGAGCGTGCAACCGACAGAGATTACTATAGAAAGAAGGAAGAGAAACATGGCGAAGAAACAATTTAAGGCAGAATCGAAGAGGCTTTTGGATCTCATGATCAATTCCATTTATACACATAAGGAGATTTTTTTACGTGAGCTGATATCCAATGCCAGCGATGCCATCGACAAGCTGTATTATCATAGTTTAACAGAAGGTGATACGGGAATTTCAAGAGATGATTTTTCAATTCTCATTGAGAAAAATGAGGATGACAGAACGCTTAAAATCATCGATAACGGCATGGGCATGACCAAGGAAGAACTGGAGAAAAACCTTGGTACCATTGCCAAGAGCGGATCGCTGGATTTTAAATCCGCGATGGACAAGAAAGAGGAAATTGACATTATCGGTCAGTTCGGTGTGGGATTCTATTCGGCATTCATGGTCAGCGATAAGGTAACGGTAATCAGCAAGGCTTACGGTTCGGATGAAGCTTATGAGTGGGAATCCGCCGGTGCAGACGGTTATACGATTAAGGATGCGGAAAAGGCCGACAACGGCACGGAGATTACGCTTCACTTAAAGGATGATACGGAAGACGAAAAATACGGAGATTATCTCAATGAATATACGATTCGGACGCTGATTCGCAAGTATTCCGATTACATCCACTATCCGATTAAGATGATGGTTTCCAAGCATCGGATAAAACCGGGCGATGAGGATAAAAAGCCTGAAGAACAGGAATACGAAAGCTATCAGGAGCTGGAAATCCTCAACAGCATGGTACCGCTTTGGAAGAAGAACAAGAGCGAATTGAAGGACGAGGATTACAACAATTTCTATAAAGAAAAATTCTATGATTTCACGGATCCGCTGAAAGTAATTCACACTGACGTAGAAGGTGTGGTCAGCTATACATCACTGCTTTTCATACCGTCCAGAGCGCCGTACAATTATTATACGAAGGATTATGAAAAGGGGCTGCAGCTCTATTCGTCGGGCGTGCTGATCATGGACAAATGTGCGGATCTGCTGCCGGACTATTTCAGCTTTGTAAAAGGACTGGTGGATTCTCAGGATCTGTCCCTCAACATTTCCAGAGAGATGCTGCAGCATGACAGACAGCTTAAAGCTATAGCGCAGCGTCTGGAAAAGAAAATCAAGAGTGAACTTCTCAGCATGCAGAAAAATGACAGAGATAAATATCTGGAATTCTATAAAAACTTCGGTCTGCAGCTGAAATACGGACTTTACGAAAGCTACGGCGGCAATGCGGAAACTCTTAAGGATCTGGTTATGTTCCACTCATCCAGTGAAAACGCAATGGTAACATTAGAAGAATACACAGGCCGCATGAAAGAAGACCAGAAGTATATCTTCTTTGCAAGCGGAGAAAGCATCGATAAGATTGACAAGCTGCCGCAGACGGAACTCCTGAAGGATAAGGGTTACGAGATTTTGTACCTGACGGACAGTATCGATGAGTTTGCCCTGCAGATGCTTCACGCATACAACGAAAAGGAATTCAAGTCGGTTTCAGCTGATGATCTGGATCTGGGAGAGACGACGGAAGAAAAGGAAAAGGCGGAAAAGCAGGCGGAAGAAAGCAAGGATCTGCTGGCAGCGATGAAGGAAGCTCTCGGTGACAAGGTGACGGATGTTAAGCTGACCCAGCGTCTCAAGAGCCACCCGGTATGTCTGACTTCCAAGGGCGGACTTTCCATCGAGATGGAGAAGGTCTTAAATTCCATGCCTACGGATCAGAAAGTTCAGGCGGAACGTGTACTGGAAATTAATGCACAGCATCCGATTCTTGAAACTTTGCAGAAAAAATACGAAGCAGATAAAGATAGCGTGGCGGAATATGCCAATCTGCTGTATAATCAGGCATTGCTTATTGAGGGACTGCCGATTGAAGACCCGGTGGCATTCTCCAATGCAGTGTGCAGGCTGATGACAAAATAAAGGGGATATGATACAATAAACCCTGCATGAGCAATCGTGCGGGGTTTTCCTGTTTTTTGTGAAAACCAGAAAAATTTACAGAAAAAATTTGCAGAAATAGAGGATTAGAATTTGAGTACATTGACAACAGGAGAGATTTTAGAGAAGGTATCGGATTCGGGTATTGCAAAGGCGGAAGGTAAGACTTTAAGACTGCTGATTTGGGCTGTGCTGGCCGGGGCGTATATAGCGTTCGGCGCACAGGCATCTCAGATGGTATCTTTCAATCTGCCGGCAGATCCGGATAGTTTAGGATTGGGGAAACTGGTCTCGGCGGCGGCCTGTTCGTCGGCATGGTGTACTGGTTTACCGGCCGTAAATTGAAATAGAAAGTAAAGGTGAAAATATGGATAGAATCGCGATTATAGATGGAAACAGCCTGATCAACCGGGCGTATTATGCGATGCGGAATCCCATGATTACAAAGGAAGGAATTTTTACTCATGGAATTTTCGGATTTCTCAACATGATGGAAAAAATAAAGAAGGATTACGAGCCGGCGTACATGGCTGTCGCATTCGATTTGAAAGCACCTACTTTTCGTCACAAGGCGTATGATGCGTATAAAGCAGGCAGGAAAAAAATGCCGCCGGAACTGGCGATGCAGATACCGATTTTAAAGGACGTGCTGCGTGCCATGAATATCAAACAGGTGGAAATGGAAGGATTTGAGGCGGACGATCTGATTGGGACTATTGCCGCGGCAGCGGAGGACTATGGCCTGGAACCGTTTATCATCACGGGAGACAAGGATGAGCTGCAGCTGGCAACGGATACGACCAAGATTATTTTAACCCGCAAAGGTGTGACGGAATTCGAGATGTACGACCGGCAGGCAATGATCGATAAATACGGTTTCACGCCGACGCAATTCATCGACTTTAAAGGGCTGATGGGCGATCAGTCGGACAATATCCCGGGAATTCCGGGAGTCGGTGAAAAGACGGCCACCAAACTGATTTTAGAATACGGCAGCGTGGAGAATCTCATAGCCAATGTAGATAGCGTGAAGCCTAAGGGCGTAAAAGCGAAGGTTGAAGAGCACGCACAGCTGGCTATGATGAGTAAGCGGCTTGCGACTATCAATATCAACGTGCCTATCGACATCAACTTTGAAGAATATAAGCTGACGGAGCCTGACTATGATACGTTGATTGAGTTGTATTCCAAATTGGAATTCAACAGATTTTTAAAAAAATTAAACGTCCGGAGGGACGGCGATGCAGGGGCGGCGGAGTCTGCGGAAGCTGCTGCAAAGACTCCGATTATCGATGTTGACAAGCTGACGAAGGTCTGTGTGCAGACGGACGAAAAGCTGGTTGAGCTGACTTTGCAGGGCGAAACTGTCATCAAAGTGTTCGGCGACCACAATCACCTGGACGTGCCGCAGATTGAAGGCGTGGCGGCTGTCAACGGCGAAACGTATTACTATTTTGACTGTAAAAAATTATCGGGATTTTATGACTGGCTGGCGGCGCAGGATATCTCCTATGCGGGTCATAGTCTGAAAGATGATTACTACATGCTGCTGTGTCACGGATTGACGCATTTTGATACCGCATTTGATACGGAAGTGGCGCAGTACGTACTCGATTCCGGCAGGAGCGGTTACAGCCTGGCAGCTCTTTCGACGGAGTACCTGCACCGGAGTTTGAAAGAAGAAAAAGAATTTCTGGAGGAAAACGGGCAGGTGGATCTTTTCTCGGATCTGACGGAAACTTATATGGAATACGGCTGTCAGGTCTGCGGAGCAATCATCAATCTGGCGGAGGTCCAGAAGGCTCGAATCTCGGCGCAGAAGCTGGAAAAAGTCCTGTACGAAGCGGAACTTCCGCTGGTGGAAGTCATGGCTTCTATGGAGTGTGAGGGTTTGCGAACCGATGAAAAGACGCTGGAGGAATTCGGCGTGATTCTGGCGGAGAAGATTGAGGAACTGACACAGCAGATCTATGGACTGGCGGGCGAAGAGTTCAACATTAATTCGCCTTTGCAGCTGGGCAATATTTTATTTGAAAAGTTGGGACTTCCGGCGGGCAAGAAGACGAAACGGGGCTATTCTACCAGCGCGGATATTCTGGAAAAGCTGCGGGATAAGCACGCGATCATTTCGCTGATTCTGGAATACCGAACGGTGTCCAAGCTGAAGAGTACTTACGTGGACGGGCTGATTCCACTCATCAGCAAGGCGGACGGTAAGGTTCACGCTCACTTCAATCAGACGGTGACTGCGACGGGGCGTATTTCATGCAATGAGCCAAACCTGCAGAACATTCCGATTCGGCAGGAGATGGGGCGTAAGCTGCGTAAGGCATTTGTACCGGAAGAGGGATGCGTACTGGTTGGAGCTGACTATTCCCAGATTGAGCTGCGGGTGCTGGCTCACATGTCCGGCGATGAGGCGCTGATTACGTCTTTTAACAACGGCGAGGACATTCACCGGGCGACGGCAGCGCGCGTGCTGGGGGTTCCTGAAGATGAAATCACACCGAAAGAACGGAGCCGGGCCAAGGCCATCAACTTCGGTGTCATCTACGGCATGAGTGCATTCGGTCTTTCGTCGGAGCTGCAAATCACCAGGAAGGATGCTGACGATTATATCAAGGCGTATTTCGCAAAGCACACTGCCGTTAAAGCGTTTATGGATGAGCAGGTGGCTTTCTGCAAAGACCACGGCTACGTGTCCACGCTGCTTGGGCGGAAGCGGTTCATCAAGGAGATTAACGCGCCGGCCTATACGGTAAAGCAGGTGGGTGAGCGTCTGGCCATGAACACGCCGATACAGGGAAGTGCGGCCGACATCATCAAGCTGGCCATGATCAAGGTGTTCAGGGCACTGCGTGAGAAAGGACTGAAATCCCGGCTGATTCTTCAGATACATGACGAACTGATTATCAATACGTACAGGGAAGAGCAGGAAATTGTCGAAAAGCTGCTGACGGAAAACATGGAATCCGCATATAAACTGGCGGTAAAACTGAAAGCTGATCTCAATGAAGGTGAAAGCTGGTATGAGTTGAAATAAAGATTAAGGAATGAACAAGATGGAATGGAAAAACATGAAATCCGGCAGAATTCCGGTCATCGGATTGACCGGCGGAATCGGAACCGGAAAATCTACGGTGGCGGAGTATTTGAAAAAAAGACAATATGCACATGTGGATGCGGATCAGATCGGACGTGATCTGACGGCGGACGGCAGCGATTTGCTGCCGGTTCTGGATAGGGTATTCGGTCCGGAAGGAGAGATGGGCAGACCCGGAAAACCTATTTTGAGGGCAGACGGAAGTCTGGACCGCAAGGCGCTGGGTGCAATCGCATTTTCGGCACAGGAAAAAAAGGAAAAGCTGGATGAGATTATGCTGAAGCACATCATCGCCGAGATAGATCGGCAGGTGGAGAAATATCAGTCTGCCGCGGAGGATGCAGCAGGTATCGTGACGGCGGGAATTCTTATCGATGCACCGCTGCTTTTCGAAGCGGGTCTTGCGGATCGGTGCGACCGTGTGCTTTTGGTTACGGCGGATTTGGATACCAGGATTCAGAGGGTCTGCAAACGGGACGGGATTTCGGAGCAGGCGGTACGAGATCGAATCAGTTGTCAGATGAGCGAGGATGAAAAACGAAAGAGGTCGGATCTCATCGTGGATAACTCGGGAACGATGGAAGAACTTGAAAAACAATTAGACATCCTGCTGTTTTGAAATGTTTTAAGAAAGAAAGCTGTTTTGCGGAAAATTTACAAAAAAAATTCCGCAAAACAGACAATATATCATTGACAAAACAGATGAAAATCCGTACAATAGAGAGGTACTGATTTTTCAGTATAAATCAATTCAATATATGCGGCCTTGGCGGAATAGGCAGACGCGCACGTTTGAGGGGCGTGTGGGAGACCGTACCGGTTCAAGTCCGGTAGGCCGCACCATTTTGAAAATGCTGGAATCGATTGGTTCCGGCATTTATTTTTTTAAAAAGAAAACAGAGGCTGATTATGAAAAACATCATAACCTATGTGAAAGAACAGCTGGATTCTTTTGAAGTGAAGCCGCTGAACCGAGTGGATAGTCTGATTTTTTCGGAAGTCGCCTATTTTCATCTGCCGCGCGAGTTGGAAAAACTTGATGGCTGGAAAGGCGTGCGCCTTGCCGAATTGTTTCGCGCAGAGTGTTTCGAGCGGATGTTTAACGGCGTCTGGGATGGGGAAAGCTGCAGAATTCTTTTGTCTGCGCTGGCTGCAAGTCCCAGGTTCAGAGATATTCAGGTTATGGGATACAGGGAGCAGACCAATGCGGCTGATGAGAAACAGTTCGCAGCGGTGACTTTTCGTATCGCTGAGGATTTGCACTACGCAGCGTTTCGCGGAACAGATGCGTCTTCGGTAGGCTGGAAAGAGGACTTCAATATGGCCTTTCAATATCCGGTGCCGTCTCAGAAAGCTGCTGCGGCATATCTGAATGAAGCGTCTTTGCACTGCGGCGGCAGGCTGATAGCAGGAGGGCATTCCAAGGGCGGCAATCTGGCGGTTTATGCCGGTGCAAACTGTGAGAAACGAACGCGAAGCAGAATTGCGAAAATCTATTCTCACGACGGGCCGGGATTCGCACAGGAAGTGCTGGACAGTCCGGCGTTTCAGGAAGTCTTATCACGGACGGAAAAGACGGTGCCGCAATCTTCTTTAATAGGCATGCTGTTTGAAAATCAGGAGGACTTTACGATTGTTAAGAGCCGCGGAATCGGACTTTTGCAGCATGATCCATATTCTTGGATTACAGAAGACGGCGATTTCGTGTATCCGGATCGTTTGGCGGCGGACGCCAGGTATTTTGACCGGACGCTGAACCAGTGGATTGAATCACTTTCGCAGGAGGAGCGGGAGCGTTTCGTGGACGGATTATATGATTTAATCGAAGAAAACGGTATCGAGTCCTTCACGGAAATTCGTGATGACAGAAAAAAGAACATCACAGCTCTCCTTCATTCGGTGACGCATATGGACGAAGAAACGAGAAAATTCATGCAGCAGAGCTTAAAGGAACTGGCATCCATAAGCCTTCAGAACATAGCGGGAATTTTCAGGGAAAAAGAGGAGAAGAAACAAGAAACGGACAAGGGGACGGACAGAGAATAAAGCATGAGACGAAACAGAAATAAAAAGAAAAAAAACACCGGGCGTGCCGGGAAAAGGCGTGCACGCTCATCACAGAGCCGCAGCCTTTGCAGGACGAAAGGATTTTTCATCTTCCTGGGAATTTTGTCTGTTATGGCAATTATCGGGCTGGTGCAGAATGCTTTTCTTTATTGTGTGGAGTCAAAGACGGATTCGGATAATCCGTATCCGGTGAAGGGAATCGACGTGTCAGAGCACCAGAAGGAGATTGACTGGGGCGGCCTTGAATCCGAGGATATCAGTTTTGCGTTTATCAAAGCAACCGAGGGAAGCTCATATGTTGACAAGCGGTTTGAGACTAACTGGAAAGAGGCGAATCGGACGAACATCAAGGTCGGAGCGTACCATTTCATGAGCTATGATTCTCCGGGAAAATCACAGGCGGAGAATTTTATAAAACAGGTTCACTGGCGGTTTGGAATGCTGCCGCCGGCAGTGGATGTGGAGTTTTACGGTGATTACACCAAGTCGCATCCGAGCAAGAAGCAGATGTATGATGTTCTGGATGTGATTCTGGAAGAATTTGAAGCTAAATACGGGCGAAAACCTATTATTTATACGAATACATATATTTACAAAAATTACATTTCGGGCAGGTATGATGATTACCCGATCTGGATCAGCGATCCGGGGCTTTCGGCAAAGCTGCCGGATGGCAGAAAATGGACATTCTGTCAATATACGTTCAAGGCGAAGTCAAAATACATCGCAGACGGGAAAAAATATGTCGATATGAATGTGTTCAACGGCAGCAGATGGAAGTTCAGACATTACAACGGAAAGTAATATTAATTGCCGTGTGAAACCGGATAAAAATCAGAAAACAGGAGGATCAGATGCTTTCAAAATTCAGTATAAAAAAGCCGTTTACCGTGCTGGTTGCGGTGGTTGTCGTGATTGTGTTCGGGGTGATTGCCCTGACTAAGATGACGCCGGATCTCTTTCCTAATATAAATACGCCGTATGTCATCGTGATGACATCTTATCCGGGAGCAAGTCCGGAGGAAGCGGAGGAAGAAATCACCGGACCGATGGAGCAGCAGATGGCGACTCTTTCCAATATAAAGAATGTAACATCGATTTCGGGAGCCAATTATTCACTGATTCAGCTGGAGTTTTCGGATGATGTGAACATGGATTCAATATCGGTGGACATTCGTGAGAAAATCGACCAGATCGAAGGTAATCTGCCGGACACGGCGGGGACGCCGGTAGTTATGAAAATCAGCCTGGACATGATGCCTGTGGTGACGGCCGCAATCGGTATGGAGGACAAATCGTCGGGCGAAGTTTCTCAGTTCACTGAAGATAATCTGCTTAGCTCGCTGGAAGGCGTGGAGGGTGTTGCTTCGGTTTCCGCCATGGGTATGGTTGATGACAACATCCAGATTGTGCTGTCCCAGGACAAAATCGATGCTGTCAATACAAAGGTAGCCAATGCTATCAACAAGCAGACGGGAGATGCGGAAAGCCAGGTGAAGAGCGGCATATCGTCTGCAAACAGCGGCAAGAAACAGATTCAGGACGGTAAAAAAGCCGTTAAGGACGGACAGTCTCAGGCTGCAAAGCAGCTGGCTGCGACGAAGACAAAGCTGCAGGAAAGCCGGGATCAGCTGCAGACACTGAAGCAGAACGGATCTGCCATCAAGGCTTTATATACGCAATATAAAAAATATAAGGATGATCCGATTATGGGGCCGCAGATTGAAAGCCAGCTGAAAGCGCTGGGAATCGATCCGGGATCTTTGGAGGAAACCATCTCACAGATCGATCAGGCGGATGCGCAGATTAAAGAAATCGACAAGGCTTTGGAAGAGCTGGATGCAGAAGGCTCTGCCATGAATTTTGAACTGAGCTCCAAATATGCTGATCTGACTTCGGCCGAGAGCACAGTGGAATCTACGGTGAATCAGCTGCAGTCTGCACTCAGTGAGCTGCAGAATTCAAAAGAGGCGGCGCTTGCAAGTGCAGATATGACAGGTGTAATCACGATGCAGAATATTTCTGCGATTCTGAGCGCGCAGAACTTTTCCATGCCGGCGGGATATGTCACCGACGGTAAGGCAGAAGTGCTGGTCAGTGTCGGTGATAAAATAAAGGACAAGGATGAACTGGAGAACCTGATTTTATTTGATATGGGAATCGATGGCGTGGATCCGATCAGACTTTCGGATGTTGCGACGGTGACTTACACCGATGAAGATGCGGAAACCTATGCCAAAATTAACGGCAATAATGGCGTTCTCCTCAGTTTTATGAAGCAGTCCACGTATGCAACGGCGGATGTTTCTTCCAATATCACCGATAAATTCGCACAGCTGGAAAATGAATACAAGGATGACGGACTCTCGTTTACTACATTATATGACCAGGGTGATTACATTCGCATAGTTATCAATTCGGTACTGCAGAATCTGCTGCTGGGAGCAATTTTGGCGATTTTGATTCTGCTGGTGTTCCTGCGCGATATTCGTCCGACGATTATCACGGCAATCAGTATTCCGCTGAGCGTGATATTCGCTATTGTGCTCATGTATTTCTCAGGTGTAACACTCAATATGATTTCGCTTGCCGGTCTTGCTATCGGTGTCGGAATGCTGGTAGATAACTCTATCGTTGTAGTGGAAAACATTTATCGCCTGAGATCCATGGGATACAGCCGCGTGCAGGCCGCGGTTTCGGGCGCGGTACAGGTGACGGGAGCGATTACAGCTTCGACGCTCACAACAATCTGCGTATTCGTACCGATTATATTCGTAGACGGTATGACTCGGGATATCTTTACCGATCTGGCGCTGACAGTGGCATATTCACTGCTGGCAAGCCTGGTGATTGCACTTACGCTGGTTCCTGCAATGGCTAAGGGAATGCTCAAGAAGGAAACAAGACTGACTGTTTTGAGTCAGAACGGTAAATTCATGGATAAATACCGGACGGCGGTTCGGTGGGCGCTTTCACATAGAGCAATAGTGCTGACGGCGGCGGTTGTGCTGCTGGTGGGGTCTTCCGGGCTGGCATTGATGAGAGGACTCTCTTTTATGCCATCCATGTCAACACCGCAGATTTCGGCAACCGTTACGATGCCGAAGGAAAGCACATTAAAGGAAACCTCCGATACGACCGATAAAATCGTCAAGGAAGTGCGGAAGGTCGACGGTGTGGAAACCGTGGGCGCCATGCTTTCCAGTGATACACTGGGCATGTTCGGTGTGTCCGGTATGTCGCAGGATGTGACGAGCACGATGATGTATATCACCCTGGATGAAGACAAAGCTGAAAACGGCAAAATCATAGCTGAAAAAATGGAAAAACTGGCGAAGAAATACAATTGTGAAATCACCACGTCCGCAGATATGGATTTGACATCCATGATTGGCGGATCCGGGGTGGAAATCAACCTGTACAGCGAAGATCTGACCAAGCTGCGCAGTGCGGGCGTCGCTATTGAAAAAAAGCTTAAGAATATGAAGAGCCTGGAGGATGTTTCGACCATTGATGAGGACAGTTCAGAGGAACTGCATGTTGCAGTCAACAAGAACCTGGCAATGAAACAGGGACTTACGGTAGCGCAGGTATATCAGCAGATTTCTGCAAAGCTGACCAAGGAATCGACAGCGACGACTTTGTCGGAAGATGACAACAGCATGGATGTGGTTGTGGAAAATTCCACAAAGGGAACATTTACGAGAGAAGATCTGGAAAACATGAAGCTGACGGCTTCGAGCAGTACTGCATCGGGAACTTCCGGTGCATCAGCCGGCTCCGCATCGGGAACTTCCGGCACATCGGAGGTGAAATTGAGTTCCATCGCTGAAATTGAAACCACGTCATCCCTCAATGAAATCAATCATGACAATCAGAAACGCAGTCTGTCGGTGACGGCTTCCGTCAAGGACGGTTATAATGTTACTCATGTTAACAGCGATATTCAGAAAACGATTGAAAAAGAAGAGCTGATTCCGAGCGGAGTCAAGGTGGAATACGGCGGAGAAAATGAAGAAATCATGCATTCCATGAAACAGATGCTGCTGATGCTGCTGGTGGGATTTATTCTGGTATATCTGGTCATGGTGGCACAGTTCCAGTCGCTGCGCTCGCCGTTTATCGTAATCTTCACAATTCCGCTGGCATTTACAGGAGGAATGCTCGGACTGCTGATCTGCGGTCAGGACGTCAGTGTGGTTTCGATGATGGGATTTGTTATGCTGATGGGTGTCGTAGTAAATAACGCTATCGTACTGGTCGACTGCATCAACAGATTCAGACTGGAAGGCATGGACATGGAAAGTGCGGTTATTGAGGCCGGTGCCGTTCGTATGCGTCCGGTACTGATGACGGCCATTACGACGATTCTGGGACTTCTGCCGCTGGCAATAGGCATCGGAACCGGTGCGGAAATGATGCAGCCGGTAGCCATCGTCTGCATCGGCGGTCTGCTTTACGCAACCCTTACGACTTTACTGGTGATTCCGATCATGTATCGTGTCTTTGCCAGAAAGCATATGGAAAAAATCAAAGAAGAAGAACTGGAAATCGTGAATGTATAGAAGAAAATTCTTGAAATGTTCCTCACCTGATGGTATAATAATTTTCGTTAAGCCGGCGTGATGGAATTGGCAGACGTGCGGGACTCAAAATCCCGTGGTGGCAACA
>CAVCML010000062.1:0-9148 GCA_963603335.1 Bacteroidaceae bacterium
TGCGAATACTTCATCCGCATGGTGGTGGTGATGACCGTGCTCGTGTTCATGATCGTGGCAGCCGCACGTGCAGTCAGGACCATGATCGTGATCGTGATGTTCATGATGTTCATGATGATGCTCATGCTCATGATGCTCGTGCTCATGATGCTCGTGTTCATGGTGGTCATGGTCATGATGCATATGAGAAATCAGCTCCATCATCTCTTTCTTCAAATCATGTCCCTGTTCCATTGCAGTCTTAATCATATCACCGGAAAGCTTATCCCACTCCGTTGTCACGATTGCTGCTTCTCCGTTCTTTTCACGCAGCAGTTCAATGCATTCCTTTAACTTTGTCTCATCCATCATCTGCGTCCGGCTGAGCACTATCGTATTGGCATATTCAATCTGATTGTTGAAAAATTCTCCAAAATTCTTCATATACATCTTGGCTTTCTTTCCATCCACCACGGTAATCAGACTGTCCACCTCAATCTGTGCTTCCTCCTGCATATCGGACACTGCCTTTGCAACATCTGAAAGCTTGCCTACTCCGGATGGCTCGATAATAATACGATCCGGACAATACGTATCCACCACCTGCTTTAAAGCTCTTGCAAAATCGCCCACCAGAGTGCAGCAGATACAGCCGGAATTCATCTCCGTCACCTCGATGCCTGCATCCTGCATGAAGCGGCTGTCCACACCAATCTCACCGAATTCATTCTCAATAAGAACCATTTTCTCACCATTGTAAACCTTTGAAATCAGTTCTTTTATAAACGTCGTTTTACCGGCTCCCAAGAAACCCGATATAATATCTACTTTTGTCATCCAAACATCTCCTTTTATCTAAACATCTTATTCTATACTTTACGTTTCGTGAAGCGGACTCCGCCCGTCTCTGTTATTTATTGTACCACAATAGTACGGTTTATGTTATCCCAACTTCGTGAATTTTTTGTGAGAAAATACAAAACTTCCGGATTTCTGCAAAGAAAAAGAGAGCATTTCGCTCTCTTTTCATACTGCAATATTCAATCTTCTATATAAAAATATATTACCGCTTATCTTCCGGATTCTGCGGCACTTCCTGCGGAATTGAATTTTCCGGTGTCTGCGGCACTTCCTGCGGAACCGGGTTTGCCGGTGCCTGAGGCACTTCCTGCGGAACTGGATTTGCCGGTGCCTGAGGTACTTCCTGCGGAACCGGATTTACCGGCGCCTGAGGCGGAATAGGATTCTGAGAAGGCTGAGGCTGAGGCTGCACCGGCGCCTGAGGCGGTATTGGTGCCTGCGGCGGTACAGGATTCTGCGGATTGCGCATTGCCGCCGGAATTGCCTCCGGGTTAATCGGAGCCGGCTGAGTTTCTTTAATCAGATGTCCCGCCAGAATCTCGTAAAATCCGGTCTGTGTCGAATTCATATATGCGATAACCGGAGCCATACACAGTCCGCCGATAATGCTGAATAAAACGGTAATAAAATCCGACAAATATAATTCCTCGGCCAAAGTGGTTAATATACTTCCCGGAATTGCTGCCAAAAGTGCCCATCCGATAAAAGATATAACCATGCAGAAAAATTTTGCCTTGTTTCCGCGCATCATCATTTTACTCTCATTCATGCACTGACGGATTCCTTTATTTGGATCGTCCGCCAGAATATAAAATGCCTGACTGTAGCGAATCGCCGCAATAATCCCCGGAACGATGAACAACAGCGTCCACAGCGTAGTAAACAATGCCTGAAACAGAAACAGTCCCAAGGCTTTCCCGAATCTTTCGAAGCCCAGGAACACATCACCGATTCCAACAATCTGTCTGCGGAACATCGCCAAGAAGAACAGGGTAATACCAAGTTCCATTGCGCCCGTCACCAAGAGCGTGTATATTCCGCTCAGGAACGAATATGACGGCATATAACTGGAGTATGTATCCACTCCCATACTGATGTTATACGTATATCCGGGATTTGTACTGTAAAAATCCATTACGTTTATTCCAAACAAAGCATCCAGAATCGCAGGCGGAACCTGTAAACACAGTAAATATACAATTACCGCAATAATTGCTTTCTGCCATTTACCGGCAAGCGCATTCCGACCCAACGCTCTCAGATTGCTGCTCGGATCAGTAATAATGATATTATTTCCGTAAAAATTTTGCTGCATAACATACCTCTTTCAAAATCAGTTTTTAGTATTTTATAATTCTAGCACAATTACCACAGCTTCGCAAATATTTCGCGGAGTTCGCCTCGATCCAGCGGAACATAGTTATTGGCCAGAAGTCTCTGCTGATTTTCCAGTGTCGAATCGGTGAACGTATCAATTTGTTCTTTTGTCATACCATATTCACTCAGAGGTTTTCTTGCAATCAGCTGATCCAGCATGCTTTCCAGTTCAGCGCACACTTCATCGCTGCTGCAGCCTAAAATACCGGACAGTATGTCATTTACCAGCTCAATTTTACCTTCGGGCTGCTTTCTCATATATGTCTTAAGCACCTCCGTAAAGAACTGGTAGTTCGCTTCCCCGTGAGGCACATGAAATGCTGCACCGATGGAATACGACAATGCATGTACCGCACCGCATCCCGCATTACCGAAGGCAATGCCTGCATAATTTGCAGCCATTCCAAACTGCTGCAGCAGATCTTTACGGTTTTCCGCACTGTTTCCGCCGCGCTTCAATATTGTCTTATAGCCATTTATGATGATTTGCATCGCTTTCAGAGAATACATTTCACTAAAATCGGATGCTTTTGGCGAAAGGAAGCTTTCTACTGCATGAATCAATGCATCGATAGAACTTGTCGCAAACACATAATCCGGCAAATCCTGCAGAGGTTCCGGTATCAGAACCGCATAATCCGCATACGTTTCCTCCGCAGCCAGTCCCTTCTTTACATGCAGGGACTTAAGTTCAGCTATTGCTACATTAGTCACCTCTGATCCCGTTCCGCATGTAGTCGGAATAACAATCAGTTCGCGGATTTTTTTCAAAGGAGCTTCTCCTGTAAAGAGCATCTGTGAACGTTCAGGTAAATCCAGAGAGAGCACTTTGCATATATCAACAATCGTACCTCCTCCAACGGCGATGATGCGTTCCGGATGATAATCAGCCATATCCTTCCCCATAGTATCTATCATTTCATCCGTAGGCTCTCCATTGCCGTAATCTTCGTAAATCAGCGCCGGAATCTCAATACCCGCCGGTTTTACGTGTTTCTCATATATTCTCTGGTTTGTAACCAGCATATCTCCGTCTCCTACCTGGAAGTTATCTGCAAATTCGCGAAAAGTATCACAGCAGCTAATCTGCGGCACCACTCTAAATGTTTTCATAATCCACTCCTTTATAAGTCCTTATTTAAAATTTTCTTTGCAATATCCAGCAATTCATCACTGACAGAATCGTCAAGCACTACATCCTCCACGCCTTCTACGTTGCCCAATACGGCAGCCTTGACAACATCTTCTATCGTCTCATGAGCAGCCGGGCAGGTTGCACATGCTCCCGTCAGGCGGACATAAGCCACGTTGTCTTCCAGTTTTGTCAAAACTGCGCCCCCGTAATGTTCTGCCAGAATCGGATCCACGTTTTCTTTTAATACCTTGATAATTTCTTTTTCCATGATTTCCTCTTGCCTTTGACTTAAATTCAGTTTCGGACACTTTTTCAGTCAAATTTATTATATCGCTTGCCTTCACGTTTTTCAAGAGGTACAATAACTGTGCTGCCCTCATCTACCGTTGATATAACAGGCAGTTTTAACTATTTAACAAGGCAGGTAATCTCATGAATCACTCTACAAAAAGTATTGTCATAATCACGTCCTATATAGATGCCGCATTTGACATGAATCAGGCACTCGCACAAATTAAAAAACCTTTCATAATATGCACCGACGGAGGCTTCGATCTGGCAATGCAGGCAGGTATCATGCCTAATCTGCTGCTGGGGGATCTGGACTCCATACATTCGGAAATTCCTGCAAACCTTCCTCTAAAAACCTTCCCGCCGGAAAAAAATTATACCGATTTGGAACTGGCTCTCCTGACGAGCTTTGAACTGAAGGCTGACCGCGTAGAAATATGGGGAGGCATCGGCGGCAGGCTGGATCACACCGTAGCCAATCTGCAGCTTCTCTCTCGCTATTCAAACTGTTTCAAATCTCTGGAGATGCGGGACGGACGAAACAAGTGCTTTGTACTCTGCGCAGATTCTGCAGAAAATACTCCTATAAGCTTAACAATACCACGGGAACAAAACTGTTATCTTTCTCTTTTTTCTCTTTCCGAAACAGTTGAGAAGCTTACTGCAAAGGGAGTAAAATATCCATTGGAAAACCATACCCTCACGCGCATGTTTCCTCTCGGCGTCAGCAACGAATTTCAACAAAAAGAAGCCTTTATCTCTTTTGAAAAAGGCTCCCTTCTCATTATTATTGCAAAAGCATAACCGGCTATTTTTTTGCCCATCCGAATGTGCACCGGACTGCTTTATGCCAGCCGTCCAGCAATTCTTCTCTTCTTTTCGATTCCATATCCGGTTTGAAAATTCTGTCGACCTGCCAGTTAGACAAGATATCATCCCGGTTTTTCCAATACCCGGTCGCCAGTCCCGCCAAATACGCAGCTCCCAGCGATGTGGTCTCTATACATTGCGGTCTGTAAACCGGCATATTCATTATATCGGCCTGAAACTCCAACAGGAAATTATTGATGCTGGCTCCGCCGTCGACTTTAAACGTCTGCAGTGGATGTCCCATGTCTTCCGCCATTGCCGCCATCAGATCATTGGTCTGATATGCCATGGATTCCAACGCAGCACGCACAATATGGTTTTTGTTGACTCCTCGAGTCAATCCCATAATTGCACCTCTCGCATATGAATCCCAATACGGTGCTCCCAACCCTGTAAAGGCCGGGACAACGTAAGCTCCTGCCGTATCTTTCACCATGTGTGCCATCCGCTCCGATTCTGCCGCATTGTCTAATATTTTAAGTTCATCTCTCAGCCACTGAATTGTTGCACCGGAAACGAAAACCGATCCCTCCAGTGCATATTTCACCTCATTTTCAACACCCCACGCGATTGTTGTAATCAAACCGTTGTGTGATTCCACCGGTGTTTCCCCGGTATTGACAAGCATGAACCCGCCGGTTCCATATGTATTCTTTGCTTCGCCCTTTTTAAAACATGTCTGTCCGAATAATGCTGCCTGCTGATCACCAGCGGCACCGGAAATCGGAATTGATCCTCCGAAGAGCAGCGGGCTGCTTTCACCGTAAACTTCACTGGAACAGTGAACTTCCGGCAGCATACAAACCGGGATTTCCAACTCTTTCAAAATTTCTTCATCCCATTTAAGCGTATGAATGTTAAACATCATCGTCCGTGAAGCATTGGAATAATCCGTGACATGCACTTTGCCGTCCGTCAGTTTCCAAATCAGCCAGGTTTCTATGGTTCCAAAGAGCAAATCACCGTTTTCCGCCCGTTCCCGAGCACCATCCACATATTCCAGAATCCATCTCAATTTTGTGCCTGAAAAATACGGATCGATAAGAAGACCCGTCTTGTTTCTGAACGGCTCTTCCAGGCCCTTTGCCTTCAGGCTGTCACAATATTCTGCCGTTCTGCGGCACTGCCAGACAATGGCATTGTACACCGGTTCTCCTGTGTGTCTGTCCCAAACTACAGTAGTTTCACGCTGATTTGTAATGCCTATTGCATCAATATTTCCATAATTTGCATCAATCTTCAAAAGTGCTTCCTGAGCCACTCCGATCTGCGTCGACCAGATATCCATGGGATCATGTTCAACCCAGCCCGCCTGCGGATAATACTGACGGAATTCTTTCTGTGCAATGCTGACCTGTCTTCCATGATGATCATACAGAATACATCTCGCACTGGTAGTTCCCTGATCGAGTGCCATAACATATCTGTTCTTCATATCTGCTCTCCTTGTTTTTTCTATACAAATTCTGCCATAATTCGGTTGGATACATCCATTCCATGCTCCGAGAGATAAAGTCGTCCATCGGCGCAAATCAACAGTCCTTTATATTGTTTCAGAATATCAGGATTATATACATCAAAGAAATCTTTCCGAAACACATGATGAAAATGATCCAGGCTGAATCCTTCCGCCTTGCGGAGACCTGTAAATACAAAAATCCCCATTTCTTCTCTCTGCGAATAGTTTTCGATATTTTCGCAATCCATCGGAACCCTATGCTCACGAATTGCCGTAAGATACTCGTGCATCTTATCGGTGTTTTTAAACCTGCTGCCGCCGATAAATGAACTTGCCCCCAGTCCCATTCCCAAATATTCTGCATAAGACCAGTATTTCAGATTATGCCTGCTCTCGCATCCCGGAAGCGCTGCATTTGAAATTTCATAATGTTTGTACCCGGCTTCCTTCATCATAGCCAAAGCCTTGTGGTACATTTCCCGATCCTGAATTTCCGGAACAGTTTCCATCATGCCGCTTTTATACATCTCGTAAAATTCCGTACCCTCTTCTATCTGCAGACTGTAGAGTGATATATGACTCGGCTTCAAAAAAATACATTGCCGCACCGTATCGGTCCACATTTTCATTGACTGTCCCGGAATAGCGAACATCACATCCATATTTATGTTGGAAAATCCCGCTCTTTTCGCACGCTGAAACGACGTGAACGCGTCATTCTTATCGTGAATTCTTCCAAGATACCGAAGTATTTCATTTTCAAATGACTGTACTCCCAGGCTCAGCCTATTGATACCTTTTCTCAGATATCTTTCCATCTTTTCATCCGACAACGTCGCCGGATTTCCCTCTATGGTGATTTCTGCATCCTTTTGAATATTGAAATTATCCCGCAATACATCCATGAGCTTTCCCATATCCCATGCTGACAGAAGAGACGGCGTCCCTCCGCCTATGTATACTGTGTCGACATCCCTGAAGCACCAGTCTTTTGAACGAATTTTTATTTCCTGCATCAATGCCTGCGCATACTCTGACAGCACCTTGCTGTCAGAGCATCCAAATGACAGGAAATCACAGTATCTGCATTTTTTCCCGCAAAACGGAATATGAAGATACAGGCCCAGTTTATTTGTTGTCATCATATTTCAATACCGCAGTAAATGCCTCCTGCGGCACCTCTACCTTGCCAAACTGACGCATTCGCTTTTTTCCTTCCTTTTGTTTTTCCAACAATTTTTTCTTTCTCGAAATATCTCCTCCATAGCACTTGGCTATAACATCCTTACGATATGCACGCACCGTCTCGCGAGCAATGACCTTTTGACCGATTGATGCCTGAATCGGCACTTCAAACTGATGCATCGGAATAATTTCCTTCAGTTTGGAACATACGAATCTGCCTCTGGAATATGCCTTTGACTCATGGACGATCATTGAGAACGCATCTACCAATTCCTTATTGAGCAGGATATCCAGCTTCACCACCTTGGACGGTTCATAGCGAATGAATTCATAGTCCAGCGAACCGTAGCCGCGCGTCTTGGATTTCAGCGCATCAAAAAAATCATATATAACCTCGTTCAGCGGCATTTCGTAATGAAGATTAACTCTGTTTTCAGTAATGTATTCCATATGAAGCATCTTACCGCGGCGTTCCTGGCAGATTTCCATAATATTTCCCACATATTCCTTCGGCACCATGATATCAGCTTTTACCATTGGTTCCTCGATATGGTCAATCAGCGTCAAATCCGGCAAATTTGACGGATTCTGCACCATCACAATGCTGCCGTCATTCATGACCACCTTGTAGATAACGCTCGGTGATGTAGTAACAACCGCCAAATCGAACTCACGCTCCAGACGTTCTACAATAATTTCCATATGAAGAAGCCCCAGGAAGCCGCACCGGAAGCCAAAACCCAGTGCCGTCGATGTCTCAGGCTCAAAAAGAAATGCCGCATCGTTGACCTGCAGCTTCTCAAGTGCATCCTTTACATTCTCATATTTTTCTCCCTCTGCCGGATATATGCCGCAGTAAACCATCGGCTGCACTTTTTTATATCCCGGCAATGCTTCTTCAGTCGGATTGTTGTCAATGGTGATTGTATCACCGACTCTCGCATCCGAAACATGCTTGATGCTGGCACAGATATAACCTACCTCGCCGGCTCTCAGCGATTTGCATTCCACGGGTCCCGGAGAGTAAACTCCGACTTCCGTGACCTCATATTTCTTATCCGTATTCATCAGACGGATAATATCGCCTTCCTTTACTGTGCCGTCAAATACTCTCGTGTAAATGACAACGCCTTTGTAATTATCATAATATGAATCAAAAATCAAAGCTTTCAGTTTGCCGTGCTCATCACCCTGCGGTGCGGGAATGTCCGTTACAATTCGTTCCAGCAATTCTTCCACGCCGATTCCTTCTTTTGCGGAAACCAGCGGAGCATCCTCTGCATCCACTCCGATTACATCTTCGATTTCCTGTCTGACTTCATCCGGCCTTGCCGACGGCAGGTCGATTTTATTGAGCACCGGCATGATCTCCAAATCCTCATCCATAGCCAGATAAACGTTGGCCAATGTCTGCGCTTCCACGCCCTGAGTCGCATCCACTACCAGCACTGCACCCTCACATGCAGCCAGGCTTCGAGAAACTTCATATGTAAAATCAACATGTCCCGGGGTATCAATCAGATTGAATATGTACTCGTTTCCGTCTTTTGAACTGAAAACCAGCCGTGTCGTCTGAAGCTTAATGGTAATGCCTCGCTCCCGTTCCAAATCCATATTGTCCAGAAACTGATCCCTCATTTCTCTTTTGGAAACAAGCCCGGTCTTCTCAATAATCCGATCTGCCAGCGTCGATTTCCCATGGTCAATATGTGCGATAATGCTGAAATTTCTAATGTATTTCTGATAGTCCTTCATGTCTGCCTCTCATGCGATTTTTCTTATTTATTGCTACACAAAAAAGCCGTGCATCTTTTCTGCATGACTTTTTTGATTGTGTCATACGATTATTTTACTGGAAAATCCGCTGATTTTCAATTGTTTTTCCGCAATTGAACTCAAATTTTCCCCTTGCCAAATTTCCTTGCTTCATTTATACTCCCGTTTTCGACACTTGAAGAGTACAACAACGGCGAGACACATTGCAATCAGAT
>CAVCML010000063.1:0-6642 GCA_963603335.1 Bacteroidaceae bacterium
ACAGGAACAATCTTCAGGATACGGATGTTTCGTCTCTGAGGAAGCATATAGGAACCGTGCAGCAGAACAGCCGTCTCTTTCCGAGTGATATTTTGTCGAATATCACGATTTCGGCACCGCAGCTTTCGGAGGAAGATGCATGGCGGGCAGCTGAGATAGCATCGATAGCAGATGATATCCGTGATATGCCGATGGGAATGAATACGGTTATTTCCGAGGGACAGGGCGGTATGTCGGGAGGACAGAAGCAGAGATTGCTGATTGCCAGAGCGATAGCACCGAACCCGAAGATATTGTTCTTTGATGAAGCAACGAGTGCGCTGGACAATATTACTCAGAAAAAGATATCTGATGCGATTGATTCGCTGAACTGCACGAGAATCGTTATCGCGCACAGGCTTTCTACGATAAAGCATGCCGACAGGATTATTTATCTTGAAAAGGGCAGGATTGCCGAGCAGGGTACATATGATGAGCTGATTGCGCAGAACGGAAAGTTCGCAGCTCTGGTTGCAAGGCAGCGCTTGGAATATGATGACAGAATGGCAACGTGCTAATCATAAATGTAAAAATTTGACAGCATCAGATTTCTGTATGAGGAGGAAAAATGTACTATAAATTATCAGAAGATATTCAGCTTGTGAGCTACAAGGAAATGCCATATGGCATCTACAGCGGAAAAGACCGCAGAACAAATTTCATTTCGGACAAGGAACTGTATTTGCTGTTGTACCGCTGTGACGGACACAGTGACATCGATACAACTGAATTAAGCGAATACGGACAGAATCTTTTCAATGAAATGCTCAGAATAGGTATTGTGAAGCAGCTGGACGAGCCGCTCGAGGCACCGATAACAATACCTGCAGCGTTTTACACCAACAGATATCGGGCAGGGGTGCACTGGTCGATAACAGGTAAGTGTAATTATAATTGCAGACATTGCTTCCAGTCGGCGCCGGAAGGCGTTTTGGGTGAGCCGAGTTATGAAGAGTTGGTTGACATAATTCATCAGCTGAAGGCATGCGGTGTTCCCAGTGTTGAACTGACGGGCGGTGAACCGTTGATTCGCGAGGATTTCTTTGACATTGTGGATGAATGTCTCAGAAATGACATCATAGTATCTACTATTTATACAAACGGAGCACTTGTCACGCAGTCTTTTCTCGATGAACTCAAGAAAAGACTGCCGGAATGCGCTTTCCAGCTCAGCTTCGATGGAGTTGGATTTCACGATTGGATGAGAGGTGTGCCGGGGGCTGAGCAGATTGCGCTCGATGCGATGGCTCTTCTCAGGAAAAACGGATACAGGTTCAGCGCAGCTATGTGTTTATGTAAAGAAAACGCGGGCGCAATCAAAGAAACGATAATTAAACTGACGGAGGCCGGTTCAGTCGGTCTTAAAATCCAGAAAACGATGCCTCAGGGGATGTGGGCAGATGAAACAAAGCACTTCCTGACAAATGAAGAAACGCTGAAGATTTACGAGGATTTGATTAGGTGGTATGCAAAGACCCCGGGTCTGATGGGAGTACAGCTTGAGGGTGTATGCGTATTGACTCCGCCGAAGGATGGAAGAAATACGACGGCGAATATTCTTATGGATATGGATTTGACAGAGGAGAAGATGAAAATCGTGCCATGCTGCGGTGTACTTCTGTCACATTTCTTTATCGGACCCAACGGTGCAGTGACTCCTTGTATGAGTATGTGCGGTGCGGCAATTGAGTCGCAGTTTCCGAATCTCTTCAGGACACCGCTTGCGGACATTCTGGCGGATTCAGCGCTGATCAGCCTTTCTGCTGCAAAGTGCGCGGACGTGGTGGATGCAAATGAAAAGTGTCATGAATGTCCGGATCGCCTGAATTGCTGCGGGGGCAGGTGCCGTGCGATGGCTGTAGGCGAAACAGGAACGGATTATTACTGCGCAGATGAGTTTACATGCTGGTTCTTTAAGAGCGGATGGTACGGAAAAATCAAGGCAGTAATAGATGAATGCTTTGAGTGAAGTGAATAATTTATGCTGTTTTAGTGAGTCTGTATGGTTTCGGTGCTGAAGGTTTATCTGTCTTCAGGCGCAATTTTAAAGTTGTGTGCACAGTCACCACCAAGCTTGAAAATCATATCGCATTTATAAGATGTTACACAGGTATGATTGTAGTGGCATGAGGAATATACGTTGTAGCAGGACATATCGATACCGCAGATGTCATTGTTTGAGCAGTCACTGTATCCGTCCGCATATACCTTGCGCCCGCCTGAAATGTTTTCCATTGCTTCTTCATCAATCGGCATTTTAGCCACAAGGAGAGCTCTCACTTCGTTCTCGTTTGCTTCAATACCGTGATTCTTTGCTTCATTGATCAGAGCCGCAACCCATTCAGCATCATTTTGGGGATTGGTTTTATTTATTGCGTCTTCAATTTCATTTTTAATATCTTTGTTTTCAAGAAGTTCTTTCAGTGTCATTTTAACCCTCCTAATCATTTTTATCCGTAGCTGCCCATTGCTGCTTTGCAGCAGGACTTCTCTGTTAAATGATACACTGTTTTATGCTGCTGTTCAAGTTAAATCAATGGCTTTCGAAGATCGTACCAGAGAGCAAGACGGAAGAAAAGATATGGATTATTCTTCATGAGAATTTTTATAGGCACTGCGCACATCCTCTGGGAGCCCATTCGGAGTTAAGGCTTTTGCGTTATCTTCATTGCCGTCTTTCATTGCCTGGGAATAATACCAGTACTTGTAATTCAGCATATCCAGCGTTTTGTGCATCTGACGTATTTCTGCTTCTACACGCTCCTTTTGTTTGCGAATAAGCTCAAACCGGTTGGAATATGTAGAAGAACCCTCTGCACACCAATCCATAAAGAGTTTGATGTCCTTGATTTCCAGCCCGGATTTTTTAAGGCACTCGATTACTCTGAGTGCTTCGATTTCATTATCACTGAATTTGCGGATACCGGATTCGCGCTCCAGTTTTGGGAATAATCCCTGTTTATCGTAATAGCGGAGTGTGGAAATCGGCAAATCAAACATTTTTGCTACCTGTCCAATCGTATACATGGCATACCTCAAAAAATTATTTTCAAAAAGTCTTGACCTGAAGTCAGGTTTAGGGTTTATAGTTAGTATAGCACATTAGGAGATGCGCTGCAAGATACGAAATTAAGGAGGAGTTTTTCAATGAATAAACCCTATGTTATTTGCCATATGATGACGGCAGTTGACGGAAGAATCGACTGCGCCATGACCGAACATCTGCCGGGTGTAGAGGAATATTACAGCACCCTTGATTCACTGAATGCACCGACACGGGTCAGCGGACGCATTACGGCTGAGCTTGAGATGGCTCTTCCGGGGAAGTTTTCAAGTGAGGCGGTTACACCGATTGACAAGGAAGAATTTCACAGGGCATCGGATAGAGACGGATATGAAGTTGTGGCTGATACACGCGGCACATTGCTTTGGGATGACCAGACGGATGCAAAACGTCCCGTGCTTGTTCTGACAAGCGAAAAAGTAAGCCTTGAGTACTTGGAGTATCTCAAAGAAAAGCATATTTCATATATCGCCTGCGGCAAGGAAAATATTGACATTAAGCGTGCCTGCGAGATTCTTTCAGATAATTTTGGTGTTAAGAGAATGGCAGTAGTCGGCGGCGGACATATCAATGCCGGTTTCCTTGCAGAAGGGCTTTTGGATGAAGTAAGTATTCTTATCGGAGCAGGCATTGATGGCCGCGGCGGTATGAGTGCTGTATTTGACGGACTGCCGATGGACAGACCTGTTGCACAGCTGAAGCTTGAGCAGGTGCAGCCGTTTGAAAGCGGCGCTGTCTGGATTCGCTACAAAGTTAAGTGAGAAACAGGAGGAATAAGAAATGGCTAAAATCGTTCAAACAGCAGGCAGAGATGCACTCGGAGAATTTGCTCCGGAGTTTGCACATTTTAATGACGATGTTCTTTTCGGAGAAAACTGGAACAATGAAGATATCAATCTGAAAACAAGAAGCATAATCACTGTGGTTGCTCTGATGGCTCAAGGAATCACGGATTCTTCTTTGAAATTTCATCTTCAGAATGCAAAAGATCATGGCGTGACGAAGAAGGAAATCGCCGCAATTGTCACGCACACGGCTTTCTACGCAGGATGGCCGAAGGGCTGGGCTGTGTTTAATCTCGCGAAGGAGGTCTGGGCAAATGATACTGCATCAGATGCAAAATCAAAGCACGAAAACGAAATGGTATTCCCCGTCGGTGCACCCAACGATGCTTATGCGAAGTATTTCATCGGACAGAGCTACCTTGCACCGGTATCTACGGAGCAACTTGGTATTTTCAATGTGACATTTGAACCGGGTTGCCGCAACAATTGGCATATCCATCATGCGAAAAGCGGAGGCGGCCAGATACTGATCTGTGTTGCAGGCAGAGGCTTTTATCAGGAATGGGGCAAACCGGCGCGTGAGCTTCATCCGGGTGATACGGTGAACATTCCTGCCGGCGTGAAGCACTGGCACGGAGCTGCGCCGGACAGCTGGTTTTCACACCTTGCTATGGATGTACCGGGTGAGGACAGCTCCAATGAATGGCTGGAGGCCGTAGACGATGCGGCCTATCAAGAGGCAGCGGCAAAGGGGATTTAAACGATGGAAAAACTTAATTTAACTTTAGAATGGGACAAGACATTTCCGCAGAGCGACAAGGTAAAACACAGCAAGGTTACATTCCGCAACCGTTATGGCATTACGTTGGCGGCGGACATGTACACCCCGGAAAACGCTTCCGGCAAGATGGCTGCAATTGCAGTGAGCGGGCCATTCGGTGCGGTAAAGGAGCAGTGCTCAGGTTTATATGCGCAGACCATGGCAGAGATGGGATTTCTGACGATTGCCTTTGATCCTTCTTTTACAGGAGAGAGCGGCGGAACACCGAGATATATGGCGTCTCCCGACATTAACACGGAGGACTTTATGGCAGCTGTCGATTTCCTTTCTACGCAGGAGAATGTAGATGCAGATAAAATCGGCATCATTGGTATCTGCGGCTGGGGCGGCATGGCACTTAATACCGCGGCACTGGATACAAGAATCAAGGCAACCGTTGCCTCCACCATGTACGACATGACAAGAGTGAATGCAAAGGGATATTTTGATTCCGAGGATAGCGAAGAGGCACGCTTTGCAAAGAAGCAGGCCATGAATGCACTTCGCACAGCGGAGTACCGCAGCGGCGAATATTCAAGAGCTGGAGGCTGTCTGCCGCTTCCCGTGCCGGAGGATGCACCTTTCTTTGTGAAGGATTACAGTGAATATTATAAAGGCAGATGTTATCACGCAAGAAGTCTGAATTCGAATGATGGTTGGAACAGCGTTGGCTGTCAGTCATTCATGAATCAGCCAATCTTGCAGTACAGCAATGAAATTCGGAGTGCCGTACTGATTATGCATGGCGATAAAGCTCACAGTTATTACTTTGGAAAAGATGCTTATGAGAACATGGTCAAGGACAGCAAGTATACAGACAACAAGGAGTTCATGTCCATTCCGGGAGCTGTTCATACTGATTTGTATGATAATCTGGATGTGATTCCGTTTCAGAAGCTGAAGGCTTTCTTTACGGAGTACCTGAAATAAAGCAGCAGAAATTATAATTTAATACAAATAGGCTCATGATATATGAGCTCGAGATTACAAAGCGTCGGTCTGAAATGTGATTGGCGCTTTTTGTTTGTACATGATTTCAATTGGTGCTATAATTTTTATAACGAAATTACAGGAGATAAACATGGCTCAGCTTGATTTTACACAGGAATTGAATACTTACTCCACAGATGTCATGACGGGCGGCAGGAATAGGCGAATGCAGCTTTATTATCAGCTGATCGGCAGCTTGAAGAAAGCTGACAGTGTGGATATCATCGTGTCATTTCTAATGGAATCAGGAGTGAAGATGCTTTTGAGTGAGCTGGAAAATGCACTGAAGCGAGGAGCTAAAATCAGAATATTAACAGGAAATTATCTCGGCATCACTCAGCCTTCAGCTTTGTACCTCATTCGCAAAAAACTCGGAAATCAAGTTGATCTGCGTTTTTTCAATGAAAAGAACAGATCCTTTCATCCCAAATCATATATTTTCCATTATGAGAATTTCAGTGAGATATATATAGGTTCTTCGAATATATCAAGGAGTGCATTGACGTCCGGGATTGAATGGAATTATCGTTTCAGCAGCAAGACGGACAGCAAAAATTATGAGAAGTTTTTTAATAGTTTTGAAGATTTATTTATAAATCATTCGATTGTAATCGACAATGAGGAACTCAGAAGATACTCAAAGGAATGGCATAGGCCGGCAGTGGCAAAGGATTTTGAGCGCTATGATGAAGATGACGAGATTTTGCAGACTGATATTCATCCGGTTCCCTTGTTTGAACCGCGAGGTGTGCAGATTGAAGCGCTTTGTGCACTGGAGGATACCAGAGCGGAAGGTGCGCGCCGAGCGCTGGTAGCGGCAGCAACCGGAGTCGGCAAGACTTATCTTGCGGCCTTTGACTCAAAGGATTATGAACGTGTGCTGTTTGTAGCACATCGGGAGGAAATACTGAAGCAGGCGGCAGCATCTTTCAGAAATGTCAGGA
>CAVCML010000064.1:0-5038 GCA_963603335.1 Bacteroidaceae bacterium
ACGGGTACCGGCAAGACATATGCCTCGGCATTTGCGATGAGGGAACTGGGATTCAAAAAAGTACTCTTTATTGTACACAGACGACAGATTGCCGAGCAGGCGCAAAAATCTTACGAACGTGTCTTTGGCGGCACGATTTCCACAGGGCAGATTGCGGGAAAGAACCGTGACACCGAAGCGGATTACATATTCGCGATGGTGCAAACGCTGAGCAGGCATGACGTACTGGAAAGCCTCGAACCGACACAGTTTGAGGCAATCGTTATAGACGAAGCACATCATAGTGTGGCCGGAAGCTACAAAAAAATCATGGAATATTTTAAGCCCCGATTTTGGCTGGGCATGACTGCTACGCCGGATAGACGGGATGCAGATGTTGAAGGAAAGAACATCTACGAGCTTTTCGATCATCAGGTTGCATATGAAATCCGACTGCAGCATGCAATGCAGGAAAATCTGCTGTGCCCATTCCACTACTTTGGGATAACGGATCTTGAAATTATAGCCGACGAAGGAAAAACAAAACAGGAACAATTGGAAAATTTCAGATATCTGACATCAGATGAACGTGTTGCAAACGTGATGAAGCAGGCGGAATATTTCGGATGGAGCGGTGACCGTGTAAAAGGTTTGATATTTTGCAGCCGAAATGCAGAGGCGCGTGAGCTTTGCATGAAATTCAACAGCAGAGGCTGGCGCACACTCGTGTTAAGCGGAGAAAATTCTGAAGAGGAGAGAACGGCAGCTATTGAAAGGTTGGCAGGTGATGAATCAGAGAACGCACTCGACTACATTATCTCGGTGGACATCTTTTCAGAGGGTGTTGATGTGCCGGAAATCAATCAGGTTATAATGCTGCGCCCGACGCAGTCACCGATTGTATTTGTTCAGCAGCTGGGACGCGGACTGCGTAAAGTCGAAGGCAAGGAATACGTTGTTGTGCTGGACTTCATCGGCAACTACAACAATAATTTTATGATACCGGTAGCTCTTTCGGGAGATCGAACTTATAACAAAGATACCATTCGCAAATACGTTATGGAAGGCGGACGAATTATACCGGGAAGTTCTACGATACATTTTGATGAAATAAGCAGGAAAAAGATTTTCGATTCAATCGACAGAATGACGACCAAAAGTAATCTGCTTAAAGAAAAATATTACCAATTGAAAAACAAAATCGGAAAAATTCCGACAATATGCGATTTTTATGAACACGGAGAAATTGATCCGATGCTCTTTGTTGAATATTCGGGAACTTATGACAGATTTGTCAGAAAGTACGACTCTGAATATAAAGTCAACTTTACACATGAGGAATCCGCAGCATTGGAATTTGTGTCATCGCTGTTGATAAACGGCAAACGCATACATGAACTTCTGCTGCTTAGGATGCTTATGCAAAATCAGGAAATAGGTGCAAAATCATTTGCAGAGGAATTAGAGTCGAGAAAGGAGAAGTATCGAGAAAGTGATTTTCTTTCGGCGATATCCGTATTGAATAAAAACTTTATAAATACCCAGTCAGAACAGAAAAAATATGCGGATGTCAAGTTCTTTGATGTTAAGCCTTCCGAGCCTGCGCCCGGTGATGATGCGTCGCTTGACAGTAAAATGACTGTTGAATTTTTTGACAGCGACGCGGTCCGTAAGGGCATTGCTTATCGGGCATCTGCAATCTTGAGTAAAATGCAGAGAACAGATTTTTTGAATGAACTGCAGAATCTGGTATCATATGGAATGGCGAAATATCGTGATACATACAGTAATCACGATGGTGATAACCTGGTACTATATGAGAAATACTCAAGAAAGGATGTGTGCCGGATTTTGAATTGGGAGCGAGACGATAGTTCTACGGTGTACGGATACAGAATTAAGTACAACACCTGTCCGATTTTTGTGACATATCGCAAGAAAAGCGATATTGCAGAGAGTACGAAATATGAGGATGAGTTCATAAATGAACAGATTTTCAGCTGGATGACCAGAAGTAAGGTGTCACTTGAAAGTACGGAAACCAGAGAAATAATCGGAAGCGCCGACAATGGACTGAAGATTTATCTTTTCGTAAAAAAGAGCGACGGAGAAGGCGCGGATTTCTACTACATGGGCAGAGTGAAGCCGGTTGCGTGGGAGGAGACAACTATCCGTAATGACAAGGGGCAGGAACTGCCTATTATGAATTTCAGAATGAAGTTGGAACACAGCGTTAGAAGCGATATATATGAGTATATTACGAGGTGAATCTATGAAAGTAATAAAAGTTGCGGCGGCGATTATAAAAGAAGACAACAGAATATTTGCAACTCAAAGAGGGTACGGAGAATTTAAAGATGGCTGGGAATTCCCTGGTGGAAAGATTGAAGCGGGGGAAACTCCACAGGGAGCTTTAAGGCGAGAAATCATGGAGGAACTGGATATTGAAATTTCGGTAGGTGAACTGATTGAAACTGTTGAGTATGATTATTCAAATTTTCACCTGAGCATGGATTGCTTCTGGTGTAAAATCGTATCCGGAGAACTTGTGCTTAAAGAGGCCGAGGATGCAAAATGGCTTACAAAAGACACTTTGAACAGCGTGGAATGGCTGCCTGCAGATATTATGCTGATAGAAAAAATAAGAGACCGATTACAGGAACCTGCTATGCAGGATTATGTTTGATGGAATGCAGGCGGTTTTGCGGCAAGAAGCTGATTCCAGTAATCATCGGTGATATCATCGTGAGGCAGGGTTTTCAGATATTCTATGCCGCCGTATGCTTGCAGGACAGATGCCATTTCTGCAAAATATGAATCACCGATTAAAGGTGTTCCGGTGCGGCTTTGTTTTTCCTGTAGAAGTTTTTCCGCATCATGAAGAATCGCCATGGCTTTTGTCGGCATTGCAGCGGGAGAGTCTCCGCGCAGCTGGTTGAATACATCTATAATCAGAGCATCGATGTTTAAGTCGTCCGGAAGATTGTCCGTTACGATAACACTTTCAGGACTATCTTCTGCTTCTTTTGTTAAAATCACAGCATATTTGTTATTGTATTTTATAACCCGGTACATCTTGGACAGGATGGGCAGCGGTGTGTATTCCACATCGTTCTTTTCTAAAATCGTTTCATAACGGCTGTGGTTTCCGGCCAGCAGAACCTTTTGCCCATAGTGGGTAAATTCTTTTTTCATCACGGTCTCCTTTTGGTATTGCTGGTGTTATTATAGCGTTTTTTTCATGAGCTGACAAGGGATAAGCGCTGTATTGAAGCTAGCTGGAGGCTGTGGTATAATCAGAATCGTAAGACAAGCGGCAAGCAAGAAGGAGAATTTATGATATGAACGATAAATACGCAACCGCGCTGGAGCGGGCTTTGTATAACTGGTATTACGGAGAAAGCGGAGCTGATCCGGAACCGGTATTCAATGCAATGAACAATGGAGCCAAAGAAGGAATGCAGTGCTTGATTCCTATCGAGACACCTGAGGAACTTTTGCAGCAGCTGCTGAATGAAGAAACTTTGCAGGAGGGCACGAGTTTTACGATAAATAAAGAGCTCCCCATCAGTTTTCAGCATCTGGTAGTGGACGAAGAGGGTCATTATCTGATCCCGGTTTTCACCAGCAGTGAACAGATGAATGCGGGAGGTGAGAGCAGCGCTGCTATCAATCAGCCTTTTGGAGAATTGCTGGATTCTCTGGATCAGTGGCCGGACTGCCTGGGATATGTGATAAATCCATTTACAAATAAGATTATGGTGGATCGAAAAATTCGCGACAAAATCCGAGCTTTTCAGCCCAAGTCTCACGTAGCATTTGTTCGAGGCAGTGTTTTGGATCTTCATGTGGATGCGGTGGTGAATTCTGCTCACAAGACTCTCTTGGGAGGCAGTGAAGTTGATGAAATACTGTTGGCAGAAGGTGAAGTTGATGAAGCAATGCTTTGCGGAGGCGGACTCAATGGAGCGATTCATGCAGCAGCGGGGCAGGAACTTTTCGATGAATGCAGGACGCTGGGCGGCTGTTTGAGCGGAGATGCAAAGATTACGAAGGCGTATGGAATCGAGTATGATGACTATATTATTCATGCAGTAGGACCTTTTTTCCGGAATAAGGATGAAGATGAAGAAGTATTGGCAGCATGTTATACCAAGGCACTGGATTTGGCCGCAGAGAATGGATGCACCAGCATAGCATTTCCGTGCATTTCTGCGGGTGCGCAGGGATTTCCGGTAGGCAAAGCAGCTCCGGTGGCGATTATTTCCGTTGTAGAATGGTTTGAAGCGCATCCTGATATAGTGATGAACGTATATCTTTGTGCATATACGCAGAACGAATATAAGGCGTATCTGCGGATGATTAAGCGATAGGAGGACCTTTATGAAAAAGTTTTTTAAAGATTGGAATTACAAAAAACATGCCATATTCGTATCCAGCGTATACCTGGCAATGTATGCCATTGATATGACCGTAGGATATGTGGTGGTAAAGAAGTGCCTTGAAGAAAACGATAAATAGTTAATTCGATTTGTACTCACAGCAGCAATTTACAACAAAAGGAGAATGAGAAAGGTAATGACAGAGCAAAACAGCTTAGAGAAATTTCGATCAAAGGAAGTCGAGGAACGACTCAATGAGATTATTGACAGCATGGTAAACGAAGAGTTTGAAAATATGAACACGGCGCTTGATCCGCAGGCAGTGGGATGCAGCAAAGCAGGCACTGAGTGCAGAATTCGTTTTATCAAAAAGGATTGGGAACGGAATCAGCGTAAACAGGTGCATGGCGGGGCAGTTTCAGGAATGATGGATACAGCGATGGGTATGAGCATCATGGCGAAGAGCGGCAGACCGGTTACGACAGCGGAGCTGAATGTAAGTTTCATCCGCCCGTTTCTGGGAGAAAGCTTCCTTATCGATACGGAAATCCTCTACATGGGGAGAAATCTGATCCGAACCAGAGCGACTGCTTACGACGAAGAATCGCATAAGCTGCTGGCTTCGGCAACGGCGGATTTTGCTTACGTAGGATAACAAAAGCATTCTGTGTAAAAAA
>CAVCML010000065.1:0-30856 GCA_963603335.1 Bacteroidaceae bacterium
CCTTGCCCTGAATATCGAGTGCTCCCTTTACCATATGCACTTCCGCAGCGGGCAGCTCGCCGTGAGGCATCTTGCCCATCACAAGAAGAGCCGCTCTGCAGCCTTTCCCCTCCACCACAGCGTTCGTTGCCATGGTCGTCGAAAGGCACACAAGGCTTGCCTTCGAAAGTTCTTCGTCCGGCAGTGCATCGAGGCAGTTTCCTATGCAGACGCAGAAGTCATCTCGAGTGGTAAGAGCCTTTGTCTTTGCTATAATATCTTTCTTGTCTTTGTCAAACAGAACACCGTCGGTATAAGTACCGCCGGTGTCCATTCCTAAAATCACATTCATTCCCATTCTCTTCCGTAAGCATTACCTATAACCGGAATTTTTCTCCCTTTAACATTTTTATCGTTTCCGCTAAATCGTTGGAAGCGAAAACTCCTTCTTTCAGGATTAAATCCGTCACATCGCAGGCTTCGGATTCGCCCGGAAGAATTGCATTGAGTTTACCGCCCATAAAGATGCAGTAATCCTTTCCTCTCTGGCGAGCCAGCTGCGCAATCTGTTTTGCATAATCGATACTCTGACCGATGTGTACGCTGATTCCGATGTTGGAAATGCCTTCTTCGTCCGCCAGGTCAAGTGCCACGGCCGGATCGATATCAACGCCGCCGTTTACCGTTTCCGCACCGAACGAAGAGAGAACTCCGTCTACGAGCAGCAGCCCGTAAGCATGTCCGTCTCCCGATACCACTACGATTCTTTCTCCGTCAAGGATTCCCTCCGGAGTCCCTTCTTTTTTCATGGTCTCGATGACTTCTTCCTGCATTTTCAGCGTGTCTCTTCCCAGTACAGTCGGGTATTTCGGCACATAAGCAGGGTCTTCCGAGTAATACGGATGGAAGGTGCCTTCAAATTTACTTGGATTCAGTTTCTTTAACGTCATCATGATTTCCAGAGGATCCTTGATATTAACGCCTGCCGCCTCTAAGGTCTGCAAAGTGTTCTCAAAGAATTTCTTGCCCTCAACCATGAGGTAATCTCTGATTTTCTCAATCGGACGCCAATCCATCAGATCATCCCAGTCTTCCGCCCGTTCAAATGTACGCTGACCTGCGGAAAAGATGTTCAAAAGCTCCTGCAGTGTCGGAACCGTAATCTTCTCTGTAATAGAAACCGGGTTGATGGTCAGCTGAAGTTTATAATGACGGTCAGCCAGTCCCTCGAGCAGCATTTCCTGCACAGACGGACCATAGTTCGCATCGATATCGTGATCCCACTGCATAACGGTTGAGCCGTTGATGTAAGAGAGTGCCGGCTGTTCTTCCGTACTGAGGAGTTCATGAATCGCCAGTCCTACCGCGAGACGATTTTTACCCTCGGAAAGAAGTCCTCCCCAGGATACCTGGTATCTCGCTCCGCACAATTCATGAACGATATAGTGCTCCAGAAGCGCGTATCCGACATAGGTAACGCAGTCCATGGCATATCCCGGGAAACCGTCATCCAGATATGTATCGCAAACGATGAAATCGTCGCGCTTGGAGCGCACCATGCCGATGGATTTAATCATGTCGATCATATGCTGTCTGTCATCGGTAAAGCCCGGCTGACTCCATATGAACTGTGAAATCAGTCCGACTCTGGCGCTGCCTGCACGGATGGAATTCATTGTCGTCTCCAGGGAGTTCGGGCAGGATAAAATCTGATCCTCAAACAGAATCTGAAGAGGAACTCCGGCCTGTTGGGCCAGATAATCCTCCGTCGTTTCCATCATATAACTGGTCGGCTTCGGTGCATTGGCCCGGTACTCTTTAGGGAGCGTAACCAACTGGCTCGGAATGCACTGCACGGTCTGAATCGAAAGACCTGTCCTCTGAGAATATTCATAAATTGCTTTAATCGCTTCAATCTGTTCATCCAGATTAGCCAGTCCAAGCAGAATCTCCCAGGTTACCTCGCCTTTTTCGGCATAATCCTTCTTATATGCAGCATATGTCTCATAGCCGCTTTCTTCCAGGAACAGACTCCGTCCCAGCGGAATCTGCTTTCCCATCTCAATCCCTTCCTGCAGCACTTCGTAGCCATCCGGCAAATCGCCGATGCTGTCGTGGATACCCTTTACATATTCTACAGTTAACTGGTTCATACTTTTCCCCCTTACTTATAAGGCTGCTTCGGATTTATCTGTGCATCGTCTATTCGCAATACTCACACAGGTTGCCTGCTCTGAATTTGAGTATAGGCATCTTGCTTGTCGTTACAAAGCCGGCAGGCGCATTGATTACATCCGGAATTCTGTTAATCAGCGTTGCGCATGTCATCTCTACCGTAGCAGGCTTATTTACTACCATATGAATATCCGGCGTTCCTTCTACGATGCAGGTGTTTGTATCTTCTTCGCCCTGGCCGTATACGATTCCGATGCATTCGGTTTCTACCGTAATTCCCTCTTCTGTTTCCGTAGTGCAGATTGCTCCCATTCCGATTGCATTTCCGGCAGGAATAACCTCATCCATTGTCTGGGATTTGATATCTACATCCGCAAACTTCGGTGTGCACTTCTGTGTCTGTGATTTAACCGTAAGTCCCAGATAATCACACAGCCATCCGTTTGTGTTCCATACGTATGAAGGCAGGAATTCTCCCTTCTCGATAAGAGCTTTTCTTTCTTCATCCGAAATATTGTCGGCTGCTGCGATTTCTTTTTCAAATTCTTCCGGAGTCAGGCCCACGCCGTGACCCTTTGCCAGCGCAACACCATAGTCATCTACATTATACTGCGCATTGGCAATAATTTTATCGGCTTTCTGCACATTTCCGCCGTAAACAGCGAACATTCCGCCGTACTGAGTTTCATTTGCACCCGAACCTGTAATCGTGCAGTTGTTTTCCTTAGCTATGCGGTCGATTTCTTCCGTGATAGCCGGAGCGGAATTCCAAGGATAAATCGCCTCTTCGCAGGTTGAAATTGCATTTACTCCGTTCTTTGCACAGATCAGCATGATATCCTTTACATCCTTCATCATGCTCTGAGTTGTGATGATGCAGATATCCGGCTTCTTTTCCCGGAGAATTTTCTCAGCATCATCTGCCGCATATATCGTTGCTCCTACAGGAGCTATTCCTGCAACTTCTCCGAAATCCTTTCCTGTGATGGCCGGATTCATATCGAATGCGGCTACCAGCTCAGCGCCCTTTGCCATAGCGTACTGAGCCGTGTGCTTTCCCATTCTTCCGCAGCCGTACTGAACAAATGTGATCTTATCTTTCATGTTTTTCAAGTCCTTTCTGCCGCAATTATCAATCCTGAATCCTGCAGCTTAAAAAATTTTATTTCCATGACCCGGTATGTACTTCACAGAATCTTTTCCCGAATTGGTGATCTGATAAGATACCACCAGCTCACCATCCTTCTTTTCTATATCCTTTACGGATAAGAAGCCTACTCTGTTGTACATGTCGAGCTGTTTTTCAACATTCTTAACCGATGTCGTCTTTTCGTTGTTATACTCGGATTTTAAAACCTCTGACAATTCCTGAGCTGTAAACGGTGCGTCTTTCTCCACCGCATACTCCAGAATTCGCGTTTTGATAGGTAATTTCATCTCATCGCCTCCTATTCTTCTTCCGTGGATCTTAAGCTGAACAGCTCCGAAGGTTTCGCAATTACCAGCATGATTCCGACTACTACAACTATTGCACCTATGATGCCCATTGCCGTAACATTATAGTCCAGTATGTTCATCGCAGCCATTGTGAATCCAACCGGAATCGTCCAGAATGTGCCCGTCCATAAAATAGCGGATGCTTTGATTGCGCCGCAGTAAGTGTATCCCGTATACGTACCGTTGTACTGAATGCACATGAATACCGCCATGCATAAAATGAAGAGCATGCAGATAGGCGACGCGAAAATCGCTTTAAATGCCAATGCAATCCATGCCAGATGACCCGTTGCCGCGCAGATTACAAATACGATAATCAGTTCCATGCATGCGCTTCCCAGCATTCTGTAAAGCGGACATGCCACCATAGGATCAACCACGTCAACCGCATGCGTGCTGATAATGTTTTCAATCGCAAATGCAATCGGTGCAATGCAGGCGATGCCGATTCCCAGGTAGAAGTTCGTTACGCCTTCCGGAGGAGATACCGCAGCGATGATAACGCCTATCGTACACAAAGCAACTCCGATCCATACACGTACGCCTGTCTTTTCCTTCAAGAAAATTGCACCCATAACGCAGGTGATTGCCGGAACCAGACCGACGATACAGTTCGCATAAGTCGATCCGCATAAGGAAACCGCCATAACGGTGCATGCCGTTCCAATCGGTCCTCCCAATATAGCAGACACTAAAATCATACGGGATGACTTAACATTTAATGCCCGTCCGAATTCAGCAACCGGCGTTCCCTTCGCCCGGTTAAATAAAATCATGATAATTCCGCCGATAATTTCTCCTATTGCGATTATAAGGACACTTAAGACATAAGTTGCCAGCAGAGAATCTGTAAAGTTCTCCGCAATAATCCCGGATGCTGCTACATTAAAATTCTGAAATACAGTGTTTGCCACTGCAGCAACAAAAGCGATAGCAAGTCCAAAAATCGCAAGCCGCATTCTGCGTTTTTCAAATAACTGTTTTGCGTTCAATTCCATTTTTTAATTACTCCTTTCTTTCATTGTACACTTTGTACTGTGCGACTTTGCTTGTTATTCTTATATCATTTTCTGAATCATTTGTTAATATTTTGTCCGTGTTTTGGGGGATATTTATCAAACCATATTAAAATGTTCCCTATGCCGCTGTTTCCCCTGCGATTATTTTTTTACTGTCTGTAATTATGCTCCCATATGAGAATTCTCAGAATTTTGTGCTATATTGATACATGCTGTAAGAATTCTCCCATTTCTTATCTTGCTTTTATTGATTTTTAGGTTCCGCTACGTTAAAATATTTTATAAACAGACACCTCTTTTTCAAAGGAGCTTTTATGAACGAAATCAAAACAGATCAAAACCAAATGGAAGTGATTCAGTATATTACGGACACCCTGCCGGTGTCATACTGCTACGATCACTACGATACGCTCATGAACAACGAAGTGCCGTTTCACTGGCACAATGAATTCGAACTTCTTCTGGTTACAAACGGGGCAATCGAATGTCATTCGCTCCATAAAAACGGTACCAAAATAAAACAGCAGATAAAAACCGGCGAGGGAGCTTTTTTCAACACAAAAGCCCTGCACTATATGAAATCCCTCGCTCCCGGAACCGAATCCCGCACATTCTCGTTTGCGGATAATTTCTTTAACTTCCAGCCATCCGGTTCCATTTACCGTGATATCATCAAGCCGATTGCCGATTCACCGCTGCCCGGTGTTTTCCTCACGCAGGAATCCTCCGCCGGCAGACAGCTTCTTGCCAGCATTCAAAATTTTTATACCGTAGAAGTAAGCGATCCCTGCTGGGAGCTTTACTGCATTGAAACAATATGCTCGGCCTGGCGTTATCTGCTGACCTTGTTTTCACGAGCCGAAAAAACGACCGCTCTGCCATCGAGCGGCGATGAAGTGCGTGAAACAAGGCTGTGGAGCATGATCTCCTTCATCCATGAGAACTATAATCGTGATATTACCATTTCCGACATCTGTAATTCCGCCAGCATCAGCAAAAGCGAATGCTTCCGCTGCTTCGAATCTATAATCAAACAAACGCCGGTGGATTATCTGAACGATTACCGTCTGGGGCGCGCGGCATCGCTTCTGATAGAAACAAACCGCCCGGTCGCTGCGATCGCAGAAGAATGCGGTTTCAACAGCGCCAGCTATTTCGGCAGTGTCTTCCGCAAAAAATTCAGCATCTCACCGGGGCAGTACAGAACCAAATTCGAAACCACAAGGGTGCTGCTCTGATATACCTTAAAAATAAGACTCCGCAGAATCGATTTTTCAATCAACTCTGCGGAGTCTTATTACGCGCAAGTCATCTCTGAATTACCCCTCTTGGAAACACTTCAGTATCTCTTCTTTGGTAATACTGCCAAAATACAATTCCAGCGGCAACGGGTCCAATGCCTGCGTCACTGCTCGACGATCAAACGGAATACCTGTAAGCGCTTCCTCAACATCCTGTATACTTTGCAATGAAAGGAAGTCTCCGATAATCATACACTGCTGTATAATACCACCTTCGACTTCAAGGTTCACTTCTATGGAACCCCCTTCAAACCTCATTCTGTTTTTATAATTAAATTTCGGCGATCTTCCGTAAACCCAGTCCCAGCTGCGGTATTTCTCTTCCGCCAGATTGCGGATTTCTTCCAGCTGAGCCTCATCAAAGAAGACCTCATTTATTTCGCCGTCAAACCAGTTGTCCAGCAGCAGCTTCTTGACTTCTTCCACGTCCAGTTTGTGATCTGCATAGGCACTGATATTGGTCACGCGGCTTCTGACCGACTTGATTCCCTTGGACTTGATCTTATCAGCGGAAACATTGAGCACATTACCGATCTTGCCGAGATCGGAATCAATCAGGAGCGTCCCGTGATGGAGAATCCGTCCGTCCAGCAAACGCTGTGCGCTGCCGGAAATCTTCTTGCCGTCCAGGAGCAAATCATTTCTCCCCTTCATGACTATTTCCAGTCCGATTTTGGCAAACGCCTTCGTAATCGGCTCCAGGAATCTGGAATAGCTGGAACTCTCGCCATTATCCCAGTCCGTGATATAAGAAAAATTCAAATTCCCCATATCGTGATATACCGCTCCGCCGCCGGTCGTTCTTCTGACGATATTGACCTTCATCTCTTTAGCGGCTTCCATATTTATTTCTTCCAGCGGATTCTGGTTTACTCCAAATACGATTGTGTTGTCATTCTGCCAGAGCAGAACGTAGTCATCGTCTCTGCAGTTCTGTAAAACATATTCTTCAAAAGCTAAATTGTAGCACGGATCCGTGCTGCCTGTCTTCATGTACTTCATAATTCTGAAATCCTTCCCCTCCTTCCTCATCGGTACCGGGGACAGGCGGCATTAAAGCCCGCCCCCGTTTATGAGGAATTCCAAAATATCATTATCATGTCGCAAGGAAATAGATTTGGAATTGAGTAAGTGTTTATGTCAAATTGTTATGTTGGTTTTCACTTAAGTTACGATTTTGTATTTTGTTTATATTTTGTTCGGAGTTCTTTTAAGTTATGGATTATGTTATGTACTTTTCACTATTTGTGTTTGCGACATTATTTCATTGCTTTTCGTAACTCTTTTTATAAAATACCACCCTCATCCCCGTGTGTCAACCCCTTTTCTTTATTTTTCAACCTTTTCTTTTGTTATTTAATTATTATAATATATCTAATAACTATTGCTTTTAACTCCTGATAGCTCTTGCTTTTTTTTATGAACAGTGATAAAGTTACCTTAATAATACTAAGGAGGAGTCTATGGACAGCATAACTATAACCTGCCTCGGCGACAGTTTTACGCGCGGCCTTGGCGTAAGAAAAAGAGAAAACTGGGTATCCCAGACACATATAGAAAATGTAACATTGGTAAATGCCGGCATCAACGGTGACACCACCTCCGGCATGCTCGCGCGTTTTTCGCGGGATGTTATCGATCAAAAGCCGGACTGCGTTTTGATTACCGGCTGCGTCAACGACTTTATCGTCGGCTGCAGTCCGGATATTCCGAAAAACAATTATATGGCAATGGCACATCATGCCGCCGCACACCGGATTACGCCGATCATCGGCATCTCTCCGGGATTTTCGCTCAATCACATTCGCGAAGACTGGGCTGCTTTCAGCGACTTTAAAAAAGTAGCTGAAAATCACCTGCTGATGCGTCTGTGGCTCCACTCTTTCGCATCGACGTTTCATTTCCCTATTTTCGACTTCTATGCAAGCTTCGAATCATACAAAGCTCATAACGCTTTACTTCCGGACGATGAACTGTATCTGGACGGAATTCATCTGACCGCTTCCGGTCATAAGGCAATCGCCGACAGTGCAGCTCGCATGGCTTCAAAATTGTTTAATGAAAATGCCTGATAAAGTGAAAAGCCGGGCCGACAGCTTTTAATTCTGTTTTTCACCGGCTTGTCATGGTATAATACATCCAGCAAATACTAAAAACGGAGGATAAAAAGGAGAATTATCATGAAAGTATTAATGCTCAACGGGAGCTCCAATAAAAAAGGATGCACCTTTACTGCGCTTGAAGAAGTCGGAAAAACCCTTGTTGAAGAAGGAATAGAATACGAGATTGTACAAATCGGCTGCGACGCAGTCCGCGACTGCTGCGGCTGCATGATGTGCAACGGGAAAAAGTGCATTTTCGACGATGATCCTATCAATGAATTTGTTGAAAAGGCTCGCGAAGCAGATGGTTTCATCTTCGGAACGCCTGTATACTACGCACACCCTACCGGACGCATTCTCTCATTTCTCGACAGAGCCTTTTTCAGCTGCTGCGACGGACTTGAGTACAGTCCGTTTGCACACAAACCTGCGGCAGCCATCGCCTCGGCACGCCGTTCCGGAACGACTGCAACTCTCGATGCTCTGCAGAAATATTTCACTATTGCGCAGATGCCTATCGTAAGTTCCACCTACTGGAACATGGTTCACGGATGGAAGCCTGCGGACGTAAAAAAGGACCTTGAAGGGCTTCAGACTCTGCACAATCTGGCTCGCAATATGGCCTGGATGCTCAAATCGCTGGAAGCCGGAAAAAAAGCCGGCATCATGCCTCCTAAGCAGGAGTCCGGAAACATGACAAACTTCATCTGATTTTCCGGCAAACCGATGCCGGAAACAGTCAGTGAAATTCTGGAGGAAATTTAAAAATGAAATATATAAAAGGATTCTTGATGGCATGGGGTTGTTTTTGCCGGATTCCGTGCCCGTACCGGGGCTGGGATGAAGACAACCGATACGCTATGCTGAATATGTTTCCGCTGATCGGAACCGCTATAGGAATCGTGGTGAGCGTCGCCTGGCTGCTGCTGTCGCTGCTCGGCACCGGAGCCTTATTGACGGGTGCCCTGCTGACATTCTGCTATTTCTGGCTGACGGGGTTCATCCATCTGGATGGTTTTATGGACTGCAGCGATGCCGTGCTTTCCAGGCGTTCTCCGGAAGAGCGTCAGCGGATTCTTAAGGACTCCCGCGTCGGAGCCTTTGCAGTAATATCCTTTTGTTTTATGCTGCTGATATTTTTCGTATCGATGGTGAGCCTGACCGAAAGTTTTTCTTTGACAAAAGCGGCCGCGCTGTGCGCCGTCTTCACCGTATCGAGAGAACTTTCAGCCTATAATGTAATCAATCGGACACCGATGCAGACCAGCCAGTACCTCAAGCTTTCATCGTGCAGCGGCCGCAAACGGGGCCTGCCGGGCTTGGTTGTAACCGCCATTATCTGTCTGATTTCGGTACTGCTCCCCGCAGGCGGATTAATCTGCGGAAACACATGCGTGATCCCGGTCGTGCTTTTATGCATCCTGCTGGTGCAGATCTTACTTGGAAGCCTGGTCGGCAGAAACATGAGGAAACAGCTCGGCGGCATGAGCGGGGATATTTCCGGCTGTATGATCGTTACGGGCGAACTGACGGGAATTCTGCTGCTGGCGCTCGCAAGCGGCATGACGGCACTGTAGCATAAAGCCGATGCAAAGTTAACTATAAAAAATTTTGATGAACTATATCGAGTATTCTGCGGAATCGGAAAGCGAGAAAAACAAATGAAAACTAGAATTTGCCTGATTCGCCACGGAGTTACGGAAGCGAATCAAAAACGATTGTACTACGGATCATCCGATATTCCTCTTTCCAAGGAGGGAATCAACGCGATTCAGAAGCTTGCTTCAGAGGGAATTTATCCGGATGATGATAATGCAAAATATTATACCACCGGCATGCTTCGAACCGAGCAAACGTTTTCTTTGATTTACGGGGACTGCAAGCGAGAAGTTCTGAGCTTCCTTCGCGAACTTGACTTCGGTGATTTTGAAATGAAGGGCTATGAAGAACTGAAATCCGATCCTGATTATCAAGCCTGGATTCGCGATACCGACGGAACCGTTCCTCCCCCGGGCGGTGAGAGAACCTGCGACTTCCGTTCACGCGTGCTCGATGGATTTGCAGATCTTTTGAAAAAACAGAGAGAAGGTATGATTGTCACAGTATGCCACGGCGGACCGATTGCGGAAATTCTGCAGAATGCGTTCCCGGACGAAAAAGCGAGCTTCTATCAATGGCTGCCCGAACCGGGACACGGGTATCTCCTGACAGCTGAAAACGGCAAAATTACAGAAAAAGAAAGTTTTTAGCAGCTCTGTTTAAGAACTGTGTTCACATGAATACGAGGAGGTAAGGAACATGAAAAACGTTTTGATTTTAACCGGAAGTCCGCGTACAGGCGGCAACAGTGATCTGATGGCAGAGGCATTTCAAAAGGGTGCCGAGGCTGCCGGCCACAAGGTAGTCCGTTACGATACGGGACGCAATGAAATTCTGCCGTGCCGCGCCTGCGATGCCTGCTTTTTAAAGGGCAAGGCCTGCGTGTGGGATAAACGCTTCAGCAATGAACTGGCTCCGCTGTTCGAAGAGGCCGATGTAATCGTCCTGGCAACTCCGCTCTACTGGTACACCTTCCCGGCACAGCTCAAGGCTGCCCTCGATAAATTGTATGCTCTGGTTGTCGGCGAGCGCGATATTTCCGGCAAGGATGCATATCTGCTTATTTGTGCGGAGGCCGATGACGTTCAGAGCTTCGACGGCGCGGTTCGTTCATTCGAACTTATCACCGATTACGCCAAATGGAACGACAAGGGCAAGCTGACGGTCACAAGCGTCTGCGACAAGGGCGATATTCTCAAGACCGATGCGCTGGAAAAAGCAGAGAAAATGGGACTGTCAGTGTAGCGAAGCTGCTTACGGATTTTCGTTTTATATAATTCGGCAATGCGCGGATTGGTTGTATTTCACAACTTCACTTCGCTATTGTTGTTTATTTAACACAAAAACCTTTTTGAATCCTATTGACATCGTATGCTTTCCTTGCTACAATGAGACCGAATTAAATATTGCAAAGACATCGATGGAGACAAGTACCGCAGAATTTCGCTCACAGTGAGCCGGAGACAGTGAGAACCCGGCAGTACGAATCTGTGCGAATAACACTCCGGAGTTGTGAACTGAACGCTTTGCTCAGAGCAGAGTCAGTAGGGAATCCGGGTTCGGCCCGTCACAGCCGATACAACTGTCTGGTTGGAAAAAGAGGGGTTTCAATACACGCGAACTCAAGATAGGTGGCACCGCGGATCAGTGGCTATTCGTCCTATGATTTTCAGGATGAATAGCCACTTTTTATAGCATATCAAACTTACCGCAGGAGGGAAAAATCATGTGTTCGATTATGTGTTACGTTGGGAAATTAACCGAAAAAGAATCCGAAGTCTTTATGCCGAAGTTCGCGGAAGGCTTCGAAAAAACTATTAGCAGAGGGCCTGATATGTCTGAGGTCATTCGGTTCGGATCAGGGGTCTGCGCCTTTCATCGTCTGGCCATCATGGATCTCGATGAGACCGGAATGCAGCCGTTCTGTCTGGATGGGAGCTATGCCGTATGCAACGGCGAGCTGTATGGATTCCGCGAGCTGAAACGCAGCCTGGAATCAAAAGGCTATACCTTCGCTTCCGACAGCGACTGCGAAATTATCCTCCCTTTATACCGAGAATACGGCACCGAAATGTTCGCCTTATTAGACGCCGAATTCGCCATGGTCATCTATGATGCCGAGGAAGATACCTTTATTGCAGCGCGTGACCCCATCGGAATCCGGCCGCTTTATTACGGCTTCACGGAAGGCGGAGCAGTCTTATTCGCCAGCGAACCGAAAAACATCCGCAGTCTTACGGATAAAATTATGCCGTTCCCGCCGGGACATTATTACAAGGACGGCAAGTTCCATTGCTACTGCGATATGAGCCGGGTTTCCCCCGCTGCAAAGGCTGCCCTGGCCGATGCCGAGCTTCCTGAAATATGCGGTGAAATTCGGAAAAAACTGATTGCCGGCGTGAAAAAACGTCTCGATGCCGATGCTCCTTTGGGTTTTCTGCTCAGCGGAGGGCTGGACAGCTCCCTCGTCTGCGCCATCGCTCAGAAGCTGATGCCCGGAAAGCCGATTCGAACATTTGCCATCGGTATGAGCGAAGACGCCATCGATCTTAAATATGCAAAGGAAGCCGCAGATTTTATCGGCAGCGATCATACGGAAATTATCATCACAAAAGAAGATGTTCTGAAGTCGCTCGAAACCGTTGTCGAAGTGCTGGGAACTTTCGATATTACAACAATCCGCGCCGGCATGGGGATGTATCTCCTCTGCAGGAAAATACACGAAACCACCGACATCCGCGTTCTTTTGACCGGAGAAATCTCCGATGAACTTTTTGGATATAAATATACGGATTTTGCACCGGATGCCGATGCGTTTCAGGAGGAATCTGCAAAGCGTATCCGCGAGCTTCATATGTATGATGTGCTCCGGGCGGATCGATGCATCAGCGCAAACTCAATTGAAGCCCGCGTGCCGTTCGGCGATCTGGACTTTGTCCGCACGGTAATGGCCATCGATCCTCAGAAAAAAATGAACACTTACGGCAAGGGAAAACATCTGCTCCGCAAAGCCTTCGAAGGCGACTACCTGCCGGATGCAATTCTGTGGCGGGAAAAAGCGGCCTTCAGCGATGCGGTCGGGCATTCTCTTGTGGATCATCTTAAGGAATATGCAGAGGGAATCTACACAGACGAGCAGCTTGAAGCAGGCTGCCGCAAATACAGCTATCATGCAGCTCCGTTCACCAAAGAGTCCCTGCTGTACCGCGAAATCTTTGAAAAATATTATCCGGGTCAGGCAGAAATGATTGCCGGATTCTGGATGCCGAATAAATCCTGGGAAGGCTGCGACGTCGACGATCCAAGCGCTCGCGTACTTTCCAACTACGGAGAAAGCGGCAAATAGTCCGCAGAAAAATAACAATGGATATTAATCATAAAACATTTTGCAGTAGGAGGAACACTCTATGAAATCAATATCAGAAGTCTTTGGTAAAAAAGTATTTAACGATGTGACGATGAAGCTGATGCTTCCGCCGGAGGCCTACAGAGCACTAAAAAAGCACATGGAGGACGGAACCGAGCTGGAACCTGCCGTCGCTGATTCCATCGCCGCGGTAATGAAGGACTGGGCCATCGAGCATGGCGCCACCCATTACACGCACTGGTTTCAGCCTATGACGGGGATTACGGCCGAAAAACACGACAGCTTTCTCTCCCCTATAGGCGACGGCACGGTGATTATGCATTTTTCCGGCAAAGAGCTGATTAAAGGTGAACCGGATGCATCCAGTTTCCCATCGGGCGGAATCCGCGCCACTTTTGAGGCGCGCGGCTATACCGCATGGGATCCCAGTTCCTACGTGTTCATCAAGGGAAGAACACTTTGCATTCCGACGGTGTTCTGCTCATACGGAGGTGAGGCTCTGGATAAAAAAACACCCCTGCTTCTCTCCATCGAAGCAATCAGCAATCAGTCCTGCCGGGTTCTGAAAGCACTCGGGAAAGAAACGTCCCGCGTCATTCCTTCCGTAGGACCCGAACAGGAATATTTCCTGATTCCCGAGTATCTTTACCAGAAGCGAAAAGACCTGCGGTTTTGCGGCCGCACCCTCTTCGGCGCAAAACCGCCTAAGACTCAGGAACTGGATGATCACTACTTTGGAGTTATCAAACCTGACGTGGAAAAATACATGGAAGATCTGAATGAAAGGCTCTGGGAACTGGGAGTACAGGCCAACACCGAACACAATGAAGTGGCTCCGTCTCAGCATGAGCTAGCACCGATTTTCAACAATGCAAACCTGGCCTCCGACCACAACCAGCTCACCATGGAAATCATGAAAAAGACGGCTAAGGATCACGGTCTGGTCTGCCTGCTCCACGAAAAACCATTTGCAGGAATCAACGGAAGCGGCAAGCACATCAACTGGTCGCTGGCAACGGCGGAAGGTGAAAATCTGCTGAAGCCGGGCAAGGATCCGGCGCATAACATTCCGTTTCTTCTGTTTTTATGCGCTGTTATCAAGGGCGTTGATGAATATCAGGATCTGCTTCGAATTTCCGTTGCCAGTGCCGGAAACGATCACAGGCTGGGCGGAAGCGAAGCTCCTCCTGCCATCATTTCCATGTTTCTGGGCGATGATCTGACTGAAATTCTGGATGAATTGGAATCCGGAGCACCGGAGGCATTTGAGATGCAGGAATCAGCAGAATCCCCGAAAGCTCCCGATGCTGCAGAGAAATCCGAAACCGCGGCAGTACCGTTTCTCGGCACACGCGCCACGGTACTGCCTGACATCAAGCAGGACACAACCGACCGCAACCGTACTTCTCCGTTTGCATTCACCGGAAACCGGTTTGAATTCCGAATGCCGGGATCTGAAACCTCCGTTTCCTGTCCGGTCTACATGCTCAATACCATTGTAGCCGAGGAGCTTAGTCAGTTTGCGGATCGACTGGAAAATGACGCTGCCGAAATCAAGAAATCCGCGAAAAACTCCGAGGAAGAAGCTCAGAAGCTCAATGACGCTGCCATCGAGCTGATCCGAACGGTTTATCGGCAGCACAAGAGAATCGTTTTCAACGGCAACAACTATTCAGAAGAATGGGTCAGCACCGCTCAGTCCAGAGGGCTTTTGAACCTGCCTTCCACGGCCGATGCTCTGGCTCACTTCACGGCGGAAAAGAACTTATCCCTCTTTGCTCGTCACGGTATTTTCTCGGAAGCTGAGATTCGCGCAAGACAGGTGATTCTCTGCGAGGAATACGCCAAAACCATCAACATCGAGGCTCTGACACTGCTGGATATGATCAATAAGGATATTATCCCGGCAGTCAGCCGCTACACCGGGAAGCTGTCCGAATCCGGCGCTGCGAAAAAAGCGCTGCTCGGAAGCGATGTTTCCAAGGTTGAAGAAGCATTGATTTCCACGCTTTCATCCCTCTGCGGTGAGCTTTACGGCAAAGCTTCGGAGCTTTCCGATCTGCTGGGCGCAGCGGAGGCTCTGCAGAACGGCAATGCTGCAGAAGATCCTGCGGATGCCGCCGGTACTCTGGCACGCCATTACTGCGATTATGTGATTCCGATGATGGAAAGCATCCGTCAGATTATCGATGAGCTGGAGCCGCACATGGCCTCCGACTTCTGGCCGTTCCCGACCTACGGAGAGCTGTTGTTTGCATAAATTTACCGATTTGCGCGAGGGCGCCCCTACCGGGTCGCCTTCTCCGATGGAATCAGCACGGACCAGAGGCAAAGTGCGATTGCCAGACATATGGCGAAGCAATAAGGCAGATGCGAAACGCCGCTGCCGAATAGCATCCTGACACCCGACATGAGAATAGGGCAAAGAAATTGCGCCAGATACAAAGCCGCAGAGATCAATGGCATAACCGTGGTCGCTGCGGCTTTTCCCGCTCTCACGGAGGCTTCGAAAATTATAAACGGAATCCCTGCACCGTTGGCAAACCCGATGCACGCCGATCCTGCCAATGCTCCGAACCAGCCGCCTCCAAACGCCAGCAGCAGATAACCCGCAAGGAAGAGCAGCGGTGCTGTAAACCTTGCATATCTGCCGCAGAGTTTTTTCAGAAACACGAACAGCAGGCCGCCGAAAAATGCGATGAAATCCATCCCGGCCATGATGACTGCGATGTATTTTGACGGGATTATATTCTCCTGAATGGTTTCCATGGCAAAATTCGCCGGATAGATAAAAAATGTTGTCATCAGCAGGAACATGGCCGCGATATAGACATAATTTTGACGCATCAGACTGCCGCGAACCGAACCGCCGGCTGCCGGATTATCCTGCCTGTTAATATTATCGTTCGGCATAAATAATATGCAGGGAATGATGCTGATAAACCCCATGAGGTATACCAGAAAACTCAGCCGCCAGCTGATGTTTGCCAGTACGCCGGAAAGCAGTGTTGCCGCCACTCCGCCCATCTGATTCATCGCAGAGGAGCAGCCCATCAGCTTTGCCTGCTGCTCCGGCGGAAAATAAAACGATAAAAGGCCGGTGGAAAGCGGCATGATAATCCCGACACCGATTCCAACAAACGCCCGCATAATGAGCACCAGAACAATATTGCTGAACGCGCCCGCTATGCAGCCGCCGACCGTATAAAGCAGCAGCCCTATCATAGTCAGAGTTTTTCCTCCGAATTTTCTGCAAAGCCGCGGAAATGCAGCGTTGGTTATTACGATGAAAATTGCGGGAACGCTGATAATCATCTGTACCAGCACCTGCGAACTGCCCGCGAAATATTCGCGAATTACACCCAGAGCCGGTGCGACCGCCGCCCCTGCCATAACGGTCAGAAGCGAAAGCGACAGGATGCTTGCGACTAGGCTCTTTCCGCGAGGCGTTTCCGCCGGCTGCAGCTTTGCAGTACTTTCTTCTGTTTTCATAATGATTCCTCCTTGCGATTCAATAAAAAAGCGTAAGTCCGCTCGTTTGGACTTACGCTTTCGCTACTCAACATAATTGTTTCTGCATATATTTTTTAATTGTTTTCTCGTTCTGCTCGAACCGGAGTTCTCCTTTTCTTCGCATTCCCGAAAGCTACTCTTCTTCCCGCTCCAGCAGAGATGCCAGACTCTTCTTCTCGAATTCCGTCTTCAGCAGCTGCTGAATCCATGCGAACTGGCGGTGCACCCTGCAGTTAAAGTCGTTGTTATGGACGCACTCATAGTCGGACTTAAGGCATTCACTTACGATAAATGTATTTTCAAATGCGCTTATTACATCGTAAAGCGTCAGTTTTTCACAATCCGCCTTGAGAGAATATCCTCCTTTAGGTCCGCGCCGAATTTCCAGGATATCCCGTGCTTCCAGCTTCTTCAGCACCCGATAAATAAAAGGCGACGGTATGTTTCTCCGGGTCGAAAGTGCTGCAGCGGACAATGGACTTTCGTGATACAGTTCGTCCAATATCATTACCGCATATTCGACTTCCTTGATGATCAACATAAAACCTCTCCCTTTCCTTTGACAATTCGCTACCAGTATAACATACTGTACCTAATTTGTCAAAAGCATGGGGACGGCTTATTGCCGCGCTCAGGAAATCCCGCTTTTCTTAAATTTCCGCTGCGATCAAATCTCCCGCCTTTGCAGTACCGATTGCTTCTTCGCCTTCCTTGGCAATGTCAGGGGTTCTCCAGCCGTCAGCCAGGACTTTTTTAACAGCCGCTTCAACAGCATCCGCTTCTTTACCGAGACCGAATGTGTAGCGCAGCATCATGGCAGCCGACAGAATCGTTGCCATCGGGTTTGCCAGATCCTGACCGGCGATGTCAGGCGCCGATCCATGCACCGGCTCATACATGCCGAAATTGCCCTTCGCCAGGCTTGCCGACGGGAGCATACCGATGGAACCCGTAATCATGCTTGCTTCATCCGACAGAATATCGCCGAAGATATTGCTTGTCACGATGACGTCAAACTGTTTCGGGTTGCGCACCATCTGCATGGCGGCATTATCTATATACAGATTATTCAGCTCAACTTCCGGATATTTTTCGGCAACTTCCGCGACCACTCTTCTCCAGAGGCGCGAGCTTTCCAGAACGTTGGCCTTATCAACACTCGTTACCTTCTTGTTTCTCTTCATGGCCATGTCAAAAGCCACTTCCGCGATGCGGCGAACCTCTTCTTCCGCATACTGCTCCACGTCGTAGGCAGCCGGTCCCAGATCCGTGTCCTTAGTGCCCTTTTCACCGAAATAGATGCCGCCGGTCAGTTCTCTTACAACGACGATATCCAGTCCGCCTTCCACGATTTCCGGTTTGAGCGGACAAGCTTCAGCGAGTTCATCAAACAGCAGTGCGGGACGAAGATTTGCGAAAAGTCCCAGGGCTTTTCGCAGTCCCAGCAGTGCTCTTTCCGGACGCTGGTCGCCCGGCAGAGTATCCCATTTCCAGCCGCCTACCGCACCCAGAAGAACCGCGTCGCTGGCTTTGCAGATATCGATTGTCTCCTGAGGAAGGCATTCGCCCTTTTCGTCGATGGCGCATCCGCCCGCCAGCACCTTGGTATATTCGAATGTATGTCCGAATTTAGTTCCGACCTTGTCCAGAACTTTCAATGTCTGTTCCACAACCTCCGGACCTATGCCGTCGCCGGGGATGACCGCGAGTTTATAATTCATTTCTATTCTCCTTTCAGGCTCTTCATCAAGCCGCCTTTTGCCATGATGTCCTTGATGAAATCAGGGAACGGCAGGGCCTTGTATGTTTCACCTTTGGTTTCATTTGTAATCACGCCGCTGTCAAAATCGATGGAAACTTCGTCTCCGTCCTGAATTTTCTCGCTGGCTTCCGGACATTCGAGAATCGGCAGTCCGATATTGATGGAATTTCTGTAAAAAATTCTTGCAAAGGTCTTTGCAATGACGCAGTCGATGCCTGAGGCTTTGATTGCAATCGGCGCATGCTCTCTGGAGGAGCCGCATCCGAAGTTATCGCCGCCGACCATGATATCTCCCTGCTTTACCTTATTGACAAACTCTGCATCGATGTCTTCCATGCAGTGGCTTGCCAGTTCCTTGTGATCCGATGTATTTAAATGTCTGGCCGGGATGATAACATCGGTATCCACGTTATCCCCGTACTTATGTACTTTTCCGTGTGCCTTCATCCTGATTCCTCCTTATTTGATTTCATCCGGTCCGCTGATTTTTCCGGTGACGGCAGATGCCGCGGCAACTGCCGGGCTTGCCAGATATACTTCCGATTTTACGTGACCCATACGTCCTACGAAGTTGCGGTTGGTCGTCGCCACGCAGCGTTCTCCCTCTGCCAGGATTCCCATGTGGCCTCCCAGGCACGGTCCGCAGGTCGGTGTGGAAACGACGCAGCCTGCGTCGATGAAAATATCCATATAGCCTTCCCTGATGCAGTCCTTGAAAATCTGCTGAGTAGCCGGGATGATGATAGCTCTCACATCATCGTGAACTTTTCTTCCTTTGAGAATCTTTGCAGCGAGCGCCATATCCTCCAGACGGCCGTTGGTGCATGAACCGATAACGACCTGCTGAATCGGCACGTCTCCCACTTCGTCGATGGTTCTCGTGTTTTCCGGCAGATGCGGGAATGAAACCGTCGGCTTCAGTTCGGAAAGGTTGATGTCGTACACTGCTGCGTATTCTGCGTCTTCATCCGGCTCAAATACCTTCCATTCGCCCTGTGCTCTGCCCGTCATGTAATCCACTGTAATCTTATCCACCATGAAGATGCCGTTCTTCGCACCTGCCTCAATGGCCATGTTGGAAATGCAGAGACGATCTTCCATCGACAGGCTCTTCAGCCCTTCACCCATAAATTCCATGGATTTGTAAAGCGCTCCGTCCACGCCGATCATACCTATGATGTGAAGGATTACGTCCTTTCCCGTTACGTTTTCATTGAGCCTGCCGGTCAGGTTAAACTTGATGGCTTCCGGTACCTTGAACCACGCCTGTCCGGTCGCCATGCCGGCCGCCATATCGGTGCTTCCCACACCTGTGGAAAATGCACCCAGTGCGCCGTATGTACATGTATGCGAGTCCGCTCCGATGATGCAGTCTCCGGCCTTTACGATTCCCTGCTCCGGCAGAAGCGCATGTTCGATGCCCATGCGGCCTACATCGAAGAAATTCTTTACATCAAACCGCTTCGCAAATGTCCTGCACTGCATGCACTGCTCAGCTGCTTTGATATCCTTGTTCGGCGTGAAGTGATCCATGACCAGTGAAATTTTTTCCCGGTCAAATACTCCGTCAAAGCCTGCTTTTTCAAATTCATTAACGGCTACCGGCGTTGTAATGTCATTGCCGAGCACCATATCGAGATCCGCCCGTATGAGCTGTCCCGGTACCACATGATCCATGCCGGCATGTGCCGCCAGAATCTTCTGTGTCATTGTCATTGCCATGATCTGTTACCTCCTGTAATCTTATCTATTTTACCATGTTTTCGCGATTCTACAAAGCAATCCTTTGTTCGCAATCCTTTGTTCCGTTATTCTACAAAGTGATCTTTGCGGTTCTGGCGATTGAGTGCACTTACCAGCGCATTGACGGACGCCAGGATGATATCCTCATGCTGCCCTACGCCCCAGAAGCGATTTCCTTCGCTGTCCTCGATGCAGACGTAAGCCGCCGCCTTGGAATTTGATTCTGCGGAAAGCGCATGTTCCGAATATGTCACGAACTTGTAATCGAATGTATACGGCGTCATTTTCAGCGCATTGCTGATGGCATCCAGACGTCCGTTGCCGACCGCTTCAAATTCGTATTCTTCGTCATTGATTCTTACCCTGATCTTGGCAATCATTCCGTCGTTGGATTTATAGTCGGACGCCTTCATAAAGGTAGCGTCGGTGATGTCAATCGGATCGAATACGTTGACGTATTCTCTTGCAAATGTCTGATATACTTCCGCAGGCGACAGTTCCTTATGCTCCCTGTCTGAGAGATCCTTGACCATGTATCCGATTTCTTCGCGCATCTGCAGCGGGATGGAATATCCGAAATTCTGTTCCAGGATATATGCTACGCCGCCCTTTCCTGACTGGCTGTTGATGCGGATAACGTCTGCCTCGTATTCTCTTCCCACGTCCTTCGGGTCGATGAGCAGATACGGCACGGTCCATGTTCTGAGATCCTTTTCCTTGTGCCAGCGCATTCCCTTTGATATCGCATCCTGATGCGATCCGGAGAATGCCGCAAATACCAGCTTGCCGCTGTACGGCTGGCGAGGCGGCACCTTCATATCGGTATAAGTTTCGTATTTTTCCACAACCTCCGGCATGTTGGAGAAATCCAGCTGCGGATCTACGCCGTGTGCAAAGAGGTTCATGGCTACGGTCACGATATCGACGTTTCCGGTTCTTTCACCGTTTCCAAACAGAGTTCCTTCGATTCTGTCTCCGCCGGCCAGAAGTCCCAGCTCAGCAGCTGCTACCGCAGTTCCTCTGTCGTTATGCGGATGGAGAGATACGATGACGTTTTCTCTGTTGTGAAGCTGCTCGCACATGTATTCAATCTGGGATGCATATACGTGCGGCATGGACATCTCCACCGTGGACGGCAGATTGATGATTACCTTGTGATCCGGTGTCGGCTCCCATATATCGATTACTGCATTGCAGATTTCCGCTGCAAAATCGACTTCGGTTCCCGTAAAGCTTTCAGGGGAGTATTCAAAGGAGAAGTCCGTATCGGGATACTTGGCCGCGTATTCTTTTAACAGCTGTGCGCCGTCGGTCGCAATCTTGATGATTTCCGGCTTTTCCTTGCGGAACACCTGCTCTCTCTGTGCCAGCGATGTTGAGTTGTAGAGGTGTACAACCGCTTTTTTTACGCCTGCCAGGGAATCAAAAGTCTTCTTTATTATGTGTTTTCTCGACTGAGTCAGCACCTGGATGGTTACATCATCCGGAATCAGCTTGTCATCGACCAGCTTTCTCAGAAAATGATATTCCGTTTCCGATGCTGCCGGGAATCCCACTTCAATTTCCTTGAAGCCCAGTTTAACCAGATATTTGAAGAATTCCACCTTTTCGTTCAGGCTCATCGGAACTATCAATGCCTGGTTGCCGTCACGCAGGTCTACGCTGCACCATGTCGGAGCCTTTTCCAAATGATCTCTTTTGACCCATTCATTATGCGGGGTTGACGGCGGAAAATATCCTACACTGTACCTGTCATAATTTTTCATTTCTAAACTTCCTTTCTGTATGCTGCTATGAGCTGACCTGCCCAGTATAGGCAGTGGCTCGGCTGCTACACCGAGCACCTTGTTACCATTCTTGAAAATCGCAGAAGAATTGCATTGCAGCTACGAAGCCCTATCCCGAAATCTCTGATTTCGTGGAAGCTCTCATGCAAAAGGCACAGGAGCTATACTCCGTGGTGCCTGACTGCTAAGCTGCGCAATTCTGGCGTTTAATCTGCGCGCCAAATCAAAGATTTGGGCAGATTATAAAAAATGCCTTCATCTCAAACTAAGAGACGAAGGCCTAAACTTCCGCGGTACCACTCTTATTGACATGCTGTTTCGACTCTCGCCGTTTCGATTGCCGCCGGACTTTGTCCGGGCTCGAAAAATCACATGCCCACTTAAAGGTTTCTGCTCCCGGGTGAGACATTTGAATCCATATACAGTCTTGCACCAGCCGACTGCTCGCTGAAATACCTTCATCAAATTTATTCCGTTCATAGCATCTGTATTGATTTGTTTTATACGTTAATTACTATAGCCTATGAAAAAAAGTTTGTCAACCGGGAATTGGGAGATTTTCGGGGTAACGGGCAGATTTTCCGAGTTAATCCGGCAGATTTCCGGGTTAATCCGATTAAAATCGTGTCTCATGCTGCAAATGCTGCGGCCGCAGCAATTAATGCAACATAAAAGCTTAAAACATTCAGGTTTATGTTGCATTCGAAGGCATCGGCAACATGAACGCCGATAAATTAATGTTATACGTTGCAGATATGCTTCAGCATATCGATTCATGCAGCATAAACACACAGTAAATACTGTTTCATGTTGTTCTCAAGCGAAAATGCAACATAAATATCTCTTTTTCGTGGTTTCATGTTGTATTTTTTGCTGAAATCGATTTTATGCCGGCGGGGAGCTCTTGGTGAAGGCTGCAAGGTGAAATTTCTGCAAATGGCAGCCGGCTCCCGGAGCGATTCCGCAGCCGCAGCCTCTGGGAATAATGGGCGGCGAGGACTAAGCGAGGGGAGCCGGCAGGATTTCGATATGGGGCGGCGAGGACTAAGCGAGGGGAGCCGGCAGGATTTCGATATGGGGCGGCGGAAGCGGCTTGGCCGAGGCGAAGGGGCCGCCCTGGGAGGAGACCGGAAAGCGGCCTTGAAAAAGGCAAAGCGGCCGCTTGAAAAAAGGCTGGGAAGCGGCCAGAGGAAAAGGCGAAGCCACTTCTGCCGCCGGTTCCGATTGCCAGACCCCGGGGAAAAGGCAAACGCTTTCTTGGATGAAAGCGTCGGCGGACTCTTTGCAGAGGGAGACAGAGGTGTGCGGAGCGGGAGGTCAAGTTTACATAAAACCAGCCCAGAGGCGGCCGAGGAGACATTCTTGTATATTTTTTCGTGCAATTTTGTCCGCAAAAACTACTGTTTTTGATTTTTTTTGGTTTTTAACACAATTTTATCAAAAAACAGGTTGCATTTATTTTCAAACTGTATATAATGGATGGTGCAAAGAAAAAAACATTAAAAAACATACCTTTTAAAGATAAGATTCAAGGAGGCAAATAGGAAATGAAACTGACAGGATCACAACTGGTTGCTGAAATCTTATTAGAGCATGGTGTTGATACAGTGTTCGGTTACCCAGGCGGAACCGCTCTCAATTTATACGACACACTGTATGAATACCGCGATAAGATTCGGCACATACTTACGGCTCACGAGCAAGGTGCCGCACACGCCGCTGACGGATATTCCAGATCAACGGGGAAAACCGGCGTCGTCTTTGCTACCAGCGGACCGGGAGCAACAAATCTTGTCACGGGAATTGCCACCGCATTTATGGACAGCATTCCTATGGTCGCCATCACAGCGAACGTACCGGACAGCCTGATCGGGCGGGATGCATTCCAGGAAATTTCCATTACCGGTGTGGCAATGCCTATTACCAAGCATACATTTTTCGTAAATAAAATCGAAGATCTGGCTGATGCCGTAAGGAACGCATTCAGAATCGCAAACAGCGGCCGTAAGGGTCCGGTTCTCATCGACATCACGAAGGACGTTACCGCAGCTAAGATTGATTACAAGCCTGCAAAGCCGCTGCCGCTCAATCCGCCGCCGACATTCTCCAAGGAATCGGTTCAGGAAGTGGCAGCCATGATTAATGCAGCAGATCGCCCTATCGTTTATTTCGGAGGCGGTGTTGCGGCATCCAAAGCGGGTCCTGAGCTGAGACAGCTGCTGGAGACAGCCGATATCCCTGCCACATATACACTGATGGCAGCCGGCATCTTGGGATATGACAACAAACGCAATCTGGGACTGATCGGAATGCACGGAAGCATCGCGGCAAACAGAGCTGTTGACAGAGCTGATCTGATTATCGCACTGGGAGCGAGATTCAGCGACAGAGTTGCTCTCAATCCTTCGAAATTCGGTAAAAAAGCTCTCAAAGTTCAGGTGGATATCGACAGCAGCGAAATCAACAAGAACGTACTCGTAGATTTAGGCGTAAGTGCGGATATCAAGGAATTCTTAACGGAACTGCTTCCGCTGATTAAGAAAAACGATCATTCAGACTGGGTTGCCCAGTCCACCGAATGGAAAAAAAAGACCGGTGATGTCAAGAGTCAGGATGCAGAGCTTCACCCGAGCGAAATCATCCACTGCATCTGCGATATGACCGATAAGGAAACGATATATGTAACCGATGTGGGACAGCACCAGATGTGGGCGGCTCAGTACCTCAAACATGAAAAGACAGAAAACTTCATTACAAGCGGCGGCCTCGGAACCATGGGATTCGGCTACGGCGCTGCAATCGGTTCGCAGATCGGATGCCCTGAAAAGAGAGTCATCCACTTTACCGGAGACGGCTCGTTCCACATGAACATGAACGAAGCCTGCACTGCGGTAAGCCAGAACCTCCCGATTATCACCATAATCATGAACAACAAGGTTCTCGGTATGGTATATCAGTGGCAGACTTCCTTCTACGGAAAGCGCTATGCCGCTACAACACCGGAGCGCAAAACCAACTTTGCTAAAGTGGCGGAAGGTTTTGGAGCCAAGGGCTTCACCGCTTCCAATCCGGCAGAGTTTGAAGAAGCATTTAAGAAAGCTTTGCAGGAGAAGGGACCGGTTTGGATTGACTGTGCTATTTCACGAGAAGAACGAGTTCTTCCAATGATTCCGGGCGGCGGAACTCTGGAAGACATGATAATAGGATAGGAGGCAGGATCAATGGATACCCAGATAAAAAAAGAAGTTATCAGTATTCTGGTAGATAACCAGGCAAACGTTCTGACGAGAGTCATCAGCCTCTTCGGAAGACGCGGCTTCAACATCGACTCTCTGACAGTATCGACGACCAACGATCCGAAGCTTTCCAGAATCACCGTAGTGTTTACGGGAACGGAACAGGCGCTCCACCAGATTATTTCACAGACGGCCAAGCTGGAGGTGGTCCGCAAGATTTTCACGCTGGACTCCGCACACAGCATATACCGCGAACTGCTGCTGCTGAAGGTGAAGGCCGATAAGACGTCTCGCTCCGCAGTTAAGGAAATCGTAGAGATTTACCGCGGCAAGATCGTTGACCTTTCCAGAGAAAGCCTCATCATCGAACTGACCGGTGACTCCGATAAAATCGACGGATTCATGGATTTGATGAGCTGCTACGATATTTCAGAAGTCTGCCGGACAGGTATTACAGGCATCGGCAGAGGTCCCGGCTGGGATGAAGCTGAAAATAACTGCGATTAGATGCCGCATCGTACAAGCCGCAGTTAACGTCAAGCCTTGAAGCCTTGGCGTCAATACAGTGAACAGAGGGATCGGAGATTCCTTTGCGCGGGAATTCCAAAATCCTTGGTTTCAGGATTCCTGCAATATATAACCAACACAGAACGTATTTCAAAAGGGAAAAATAAACAGTTAAAGGAGACAGAACAATGATAAAGAAATACTATGATCAGGATTGTAATTTAGGCGTTTTAGACGGCAAAACAGTTGCCATCATCGGTTTCGGAAGCCAGGGTCACGCTCATGCGATTAACCTGCACGAAAGCGGTGTGGACGTAGTTGTCGGCCTCAGACCGGGTTCCGCTCATACAAAGAAAGCTGAAGCTGCCGGCCTGAAGGTTGTAGGCATCGAAGAAGCTGCTGAAGCCGGTGACATCGTAATGATCCTGACGCCGGATGAACTGCAGGCTTCCATCTACAAGAATCAGATTGAAAAGCACATGAAGGAAGGCAATGTTCTGGCATTCGCTCACGGCTTCAACATCCACTTCAATCAGATTCAGCCGGCAGATTATCTCGACGTTATCATGATTGCGCCTAAGGGCCCTGGTCATACAGTAAGAAGCCAGTATGTTGAAGGCAAGGGTGTTCCAAGTCTGATCGCTATCTATCAGGATGCTTCCGGTAAAGCCAAGGATTATGCTCTGGCATATGCTTCCGGAATCGGCGCAGGTCGTGCAGGAATCCTTGAAACTACATTCAAAGAAGAAACTGAAACAGACCTCTTCGGTGAACAGGCTGTTCTCTGCGGCGGCGTAACCGAACTGATGAAGGCCGGTTTTGATACCCTGGTTGAAGCGGGATATGCTCCGGAAATGGCTTACTTCGAATGTATCCACGAAATGAAGCTGATCGTAGACCTGATTAACGAAGGCGGCTTCGACAAGATGAGATACTCCATCTCCAACACTGCTGAATACGGTGATTACAGAACAGGCAAGAGACTGATCACTGAAGATACAAGAAAAGAAATGAAGCAGGTTCTGACTGAGATTCAGGACGGCACTTTTGCAAGCGAATTCATTCAGGAATTCAATGCAGGCGGCAAAGCTAAGTTCCTGGCTACAAGAAAGAGAGAAGCTTCCCACCTGCTCTGCTCCGTAGGTGCTGAACTGAGAAAGATGATGAGCTGGCTGAAGAAATAAGGGGTTGCTTTAGTGCTGCAAAGAGTTCTCGGGAGGCTTTCTAACGTCTCTGTCTGCGGCATCTGCTCCATTTCAGTGACTGGTCCTCGAAATTTCCTAGCGGACGCATCTTATGGAAATTTCTGCGGAGGTCACTTCCATGAAGCACACGCCGCGCGATGAATTGCAAAGCGTTGATAAGTCTTTGATCACGCAGCCAAAGCGTTACGGCTTATCGGGAACATAGAAAGCAGACTTATTTCTTAATCGAAGTGAATAGTTGGAAAGCGGCGGCGGCGTTTCCGCCGCCGCTTTTTTCGTGTTAACATGAATTAAATCGTACCGGATAAGAATCAACACGCCGGCATCGCCAAAAAGCGATTGCCTGATTCAAATGCAAAACCGGAACGGAAAGGAAAACGGAAATGAGAAGTGACAAAGTAACCAAAGGCGTGGAACGCGCTCCGATGAGGAGTCTGTTCTATGCGATGGGATATACTAAAGAAGAACTGGAACGCCCGCTGATCGGGGTTGTTTCCGCTAAGAGTGAAATCGTACCGGGCCATATGCACCTGGATAAAGTGGCTGAAGCCGTTAAAGCGGGTGTGCGCATGGCAGGCGGTACGCCTATTGAAGTTCCTGCCATCGGTGTCTGCGACGGCATCGCCATGGGTCACGTAGGCATGAAATACAGCCTGCCGAGCAGAGAACTGATTGCCGACAGCGTGGAGACCATGGCCATGGCTCACGCATTTGACGGCCTCGTATTGGTGCCGAACTGCGACAAAATCGTACCCGGCATGATTATGGCGGCTGTTCGCCTGAACATCCCCGCTGTCGTATGCTCCGGCGGTCCTATGATGTCAGGACTGGTAAAGGGAGAAGAGACCAGCCTTTCTAAGATGTTTGAGGCGGTCGGCGCAAGAAAAGCAAACATCATCGATGATGACGATCTGCTGGAATTCGAACAGAATGTATGTCCCGGCTGCGGTTCCTGCTCCGGCATGTACACGGCAAACAGCATGAACTGCCTGTCCGAGGCGGTCGGCATCGCACTTCCGGGCAACGGCACAATACCGGCGGTAGACAGCGGCAGAATCCGTCTGGCTAAACACGCAGGCATGGCTATCATGAACCTGGTGGAAAAGGATATCAAAGCACGTGATATCATCAATGAAAAATCCCTCCGCAACGCACTGGCATGCGATATGGCTCTGGGCTGCTCCTCAAACAGCGTACTTCATCTGCTGGCCATCGCAAACGAAGCCGGCGTACACCTCGACCTGAACATCTTCAATGAATTCAGCGCCAAGGTTCCAAACCTCTGCCACCTGGCTCCGGCCGGCGGAACACACATGCATGACCTGAACCGTGCCGGCGGTCTGATGGCGGTATTCAGCGAACTGGATAAAAAGGGCCTCATCGACAAAGAGCTCATCACGGCAACCGGAAAAACCGTGGGCGAAAACTTTGCAGGAGCATATGTAAAAGACTATGACATTATCCGTCCAATCGACAATCCGTACAGCGAAACGGGCGGCATCGCCGTTATGTGGGGCAATATCGCGCAGGACGGCTGCGTAGTCAAGAGAAGCGCCGTAGCGCCGGAAATGCTCGCTCACACCGGCCCTGCCAGAGTATTCGACAGCGAAGAAGATGCCATCGAAGCGATTTACACGGGCAAAATCGTGGACGGCGACGTCGTTGTCATCCGCTACGAAGGTCCTAAGGGCGGTCCGGGAATGCGCGAGATGCTCAACCCGACAAGCGCTCTTGCAGGCATGAAGCTGGATAAGACGGTCGCTCTGATTACGGACGGCAGATTCAGCGGTGCAAGCCGCGGTGCGTCCATCGGACACGTTTGCCCTGAAGCTGCCGCAGGAGGCAATATCGGACTGCTGCAGGAGGGTGATATCATCGAAATCGATATCCCTAACTCCAAGATCAACGCTCAGGTTTCCGACGAGGAATTCGATGCCCGCCGCAAGAATTACACGGCTCCTGCTCCGAAGGCAACGGAAGGCTGGCTTGCAAGATACCAGCGCAATGTTTCCGCTTCCTGCAAAGGCGCAGTTATGGAATAGTTAAAATTTAAAAAGATCCCCGGAGGATGCTCGATATTATATGCATCTTTCGGGGATTTTTGTTTTTTGTAATAGTATATCTGTCGATTCCGGTCTCCGGGTTTTGAGTTGTCGGCTCCGTCCGACATCTCCACGCCCCTTGGAGCCGGGCATCATCCACCCTTTTTTCGCTTCCTCACGCATTCGCTGAGCAGGTATTCCACCTGGCCGTTGATTGAGCGGAAGTCCTCCTCCGCCCAGGCTGCAATCTCATTCCAAAGGCTCGGTGAGAGACGGAGTACCATTTGTTTCTTGGCTTTGTCTTTTTCCTTAAGGCTTTTTTCCTTCGCCTTGACAGCCTTTTCTTTTTCCTTCAGCTCTTCTTCAAGCGCCTTGAGTTTTTCGAGGCGCTCCTTAAGCTGCGCTTCTCTTATACCGTAATCTTCTGTCACAACGACACTCCTTTACCTGTATTAACATTCCTATATTAATACAAACTGCCGCTGTTGACAACCGGCTGTGCTTCCTTATCTCCGCAAAGAACAACCAGCAGATTGGAAACCATCGCCGCTTTCCGTTCATCATCCAGCAGGATCAGATCGTCCTTTTCCAGGCGATCAAGCGCCATATGCACCATGCCGACTGCGCCTTCCACAATCTGCTCACGCGCAGCAATCGTCGCCGCCGCCTGCTGCCGCTTCAGCATTGCCGCTGCAATTTCCTCCGCGTATGCCAGATGCGTAATCCGCACTTCCAGAATCTCTATTCCGGCATCAATCGTCTTTTCCTGCAGCTCTGACTTCATCTTTTCCGCGATTTCAAGACTCGAACCGCGCAGCGTCATCTCACTGTCATCGTCGCACATGGTGTCATACGGATACATCCGTGCGGAATTTCGAATAATGGAATCACACTGCGTCGAGAGGTATTCAAAATAATTCTCCACATTAAATACCGCCTTCGTCGGATCCGCTACCTTCCAAATTACAACCGAACCGATGATTACCGGATTTCCGTCCACATCGTTGACCTTCTGCTGTGCGTTGTTCAGCGTCATGGTTTTCGTGGACACCTTCTTACTGCGGTTCTTGCCCGGGGTTTTCGGCGTCATGCTTTTTTTAAGGGCTTCACCAAGATCCTGTGAGCCTTCTTCCTGCAAATTCTTCACCGTAGGGTTAAAGGCCGTGCAGAACGGATTTACAAAGAAAAATCCGGATTTCTTGATAGTTCCGTAATATTTGCCGAACAGCGTCAGGACCAGCGCTTCATTAGGATTGACCACCTTCAGTCCGTTGAACATAATGCAGAACAGAACAATCAGCAATGCTCCTGCCGTAACGCCGATTCCCATAGCTCCGCCGTAAAACAAAATCGGGCAGATAACACAAATTAATGTGCCCAGGATTACCCCTGCTATATTGATAATCAGCATCAGCATCCCGGAAACCGGACGTATCTCTTTTTCTGCAACGTCGGTCGTTATAATGGTATTTGTTTTGTTCATACTCTTCCCCTCCTCTTTGATATCATTTTGATATCACTATCATATCATTTTTGAGAGGGATGTCAAGGGGAAAATTGGGATGCCGGAGAATTTATGCGTGAGATAGTGTAAAAAAGTCGAGCTAACTCATATTCAATTCATCTTTAAAGGTCCTGTTTTTAAAAATAAAGATGAATCATCGCTTAAACAGGTCAATTTAAAAGGGCTTTCATCCTTATTTTTGTGCTTGCTGCGTTAAGGATGAAAAAATCCCTCAAATTTCCAATTTTTCATCCTTAACGCGGCCGGATGCCGAAACGCGGCCGGACGCCGAAACGCAGCCGGGCGCCGGTTTTAATCTATTTCATTTTCGTACCGCTTAAAACAAGATTGCAGCAGCAATAATTGTTGTTGCTGCCGCAAAAACTTGACACTGCCCCATAATGACGGACGGTTGCTCCTCTTTACATACTCGGAAGCTGCCCATGCTGCTGCAAAGCCTCCAGCTGTCCGGCTTCGAGCTGTGCCGGAAAGGCGGTACAACACGGCCGGGAGCGGGA
>CAVCML010000066.1:0-24717 GCA_963603335.1 Bacteroidaceae bacterium
AATGTACATACATAATTTCAGTATGCATATCGTGTTATGCTGAAAAGTGCTTTATGCAGCCGGGAACACTTAGATCCGGCAACGCATAAGCAGTACGTTTATATCCCCCTGTCCGCAAAGGGGAATCCATGCGGGCAATTTATCTCGGGAGGAAAGAAGATGAAGAGAAGATTAACAAGCGGCCTGACAGTGCTGGCCACGGTGCTGCTCCTAATGATAGCGTTGTCGGTAACGGCGTTTGCAGCGGAGTACAACATCGACGAGGGCAGCGTCACGATTTCCAAAGATGGCTCTGCACAGTATGTAACACATGGATCAAACTCGGTAGTGGAAGATGCTGCTCCGGTCATCACCCAGAAGGACAGCACCACGCCAACCGGGAACACCATCACCGTTACCACCACGGGTGACAATGTGGCGGAGTTCACCGTCAAGAATGTCAACATTGAGGCGGAGGGCGATGCCATCGACATCGACACCTCCAATGCGAAAATCACATTAGAGGGTGACAATAAGGCCTGCTCCGAGACGGGCTCTGCCATCCATGTTTCGAGCGGTGATCTGACCATCACCGGCAGCGGCTCTCTGGAGGCGGATATTGGCGGCAGTGCAAAAACTAACGAAAACGCCAAAATCGGAAGTCATGAGAAGGAAAACATGTCCGGCAGCATACACATTACGGGAGATGCAACCGTCACCATGAAGGACGACAGAGAAGATGACTACGATGGCGACGGCGCGGGAATTGGTTCCGGTCGATTCGGTGAGATGTCCGGAGATATTCTCATTGACGGAAATGCCAACGTTGCTGCGTTCAGCCAACATGGCGGTGCCGGCATTGGTTCGGGAGGATCTGGAAAAATGTCCGGGGAAATCACAGCTGCCGGTAATGCGCAGATTACGGCGGTCGGCGGCAATATCGGGGCCGGTATTGGTAGCGGAAGAGATGCCGAACTTAGTGGTACGGTAACAATTGGGGAAAATGCGAAGATTACCGCCTGGTCAGAAGAAGGCGGCGCCGGCATTGGAACAGGTTATTATTATGTTGATAATGATGCAGTGCTGTCGGGCGTTATCAGAATTGGAGGGAATTCAATTGTTAATGCAGGTAGCAGCCGTGTGGGAATAGGTGCAGGGCGTGATTCAACTGTTGCTTCCACAGGCCAGATTATTGTCGGTGATCATGCCGTGGTAACAGCTTTGAGCGTGATTAACTGCGGCATAGGAACATCGTCTTTTGGCAAAATGGAAGGAACAATTATCATTTGCAATGATGCAGAAGTTACTGCCGCCACCCAGTGGTCGACCGGAACTGCTATCGGCAGTGGATACAACGATCGATTTGACACAATGAATGGATTTATCGTTCTTATGGATAATGCCTCTGTTGCAACAAGTGTGTTAAAGCTTAAGGAGGCTGAGAACAGGAACAACTTGTCACTTAAATTCAACTATGATACAAAGCAAATTGAGTATGAGATAGACGAGAATGCCAGCAGCATCATCGGCAACGGCACAAATGCAACTCTTCATAATGTGCCAAGTGGCAGTTTCATCATTGGTACGGACGCTACAATCAACGGTGTGAAGGTTAGCGGCACCGATGGTCTGGAGATTCTTAAGAAATATGTGAATTATTACATCAACGGCGAGGGCAAAGCCGAAAATCTGACCCTGCTCAACATCAAAGCGGAAGACGGTTCTTTCAAGGTTGAGGCCGAAGGTCAGGCTGTAGTGGATCAAATTCTCTACAATGGCAGCGGGACCGTCCCTACAAAACCGGGCACATATCCTGTTACCGTTGTGCTGAAAACAGGGGAGAAGACTACAATCAGTCTTGAAGTCGGCGAGCTTGAGGTTGTAGAATCAGAGCCTGAACCGGAACCAACACCTGGCCCAATTGACACAGACCCTATTGAGACAGACGCTAACACAAACAACACCGGGGATGTCACTTCTCCGGAGACCGGCGACAACAGCAGCTGGGTGCTCTGGACCGTATTGCTTCTTGTAAGCGGATGCGCAGCTGCAGCTGTTACAGCAAGAAGAAAGCACAGCAGTTAAACAAACCATAAGACTTATTACAGAGTAAGTCCGAGCGATAACGGATTTTCAATTGAATAATATAACAAAACGAGCCCCGAGCAATTCTGCCCGGGGTTTTATGTTGCAGAAAAACGAAAACGGAGGTAATGAAAATGAAAAAAGAAGAATTGACATCAGGTCATGGAGCCCCGACCATGAAAAAAGAGGTTTCACCGCCTCTTTTTTGTTCTATCGTTCAAGAAGCCATTGAAGTTATCGCATTTACAAACAAACCATGGTATAATAAGAACGCTGGAATTATCACTCAAACTGCTAAAAAGTCTCTGCACTTCAAGAAAATCTCAATGCATACCTGTTGAGTAAACGCTAATTGAAATCATTTTAATATTTTATGGAAGGAGAGGAAGATGCTCATTTGATATGGGCATCTCGAATGAAATTATGAAAAAAGAAGCAAATGCTGCAGCGCTATTGCCAATAATCGTATTTTTAATTTTTTATCTGGGAAGCGGTCTGTATTTCGAATACATAAAACCGGTAGACGGAGGCATGGGATTTTACGTAATGTCTCCTGTAGTTGCCTTTATGTTTGGGCTTGTGGTTGCTTTTATACAAAATAAAAATCTTGACTTCAATCAAAAGATAACTGTGTGCGCAAAAAGTATCGGTGATGATAATATAACGACGATGCTCTTCATATTCCTGCTTGCAGGTGCTTTCGGAGGCATTGCCGAGAGTGCCGGAGGCGCAGCAAGTGCTGCAAATCTGCTTCTTTCCATAATCCCGTCACATTTCGCCATAGTCGGACTGTTTGTAATCGCATGCGTTATATCAATGGCCATGGGCACGTCATGCGGAACTATTTCCGTTGTAGTACCTGTTGCAATGAATGTCGCAGCCGGTGCAGATTTAAACCTGCCGCTTTGCATAGCTTCGGTAGTAGGCGGTGCCATGTTCGGCGATAACCTTTCGTTTATATCTGATACAACAATTGCAGCTACAAAAACACAAGGCTGTAAAATGAAGGATAAATTCAGAGAAAATTTCCCGATAGCTCTCCCCGCAGCTATTGCGACAATCATCATTCTGATGATTGTATCCCTTAAATTCGGCGGCACAAGTGTCGGCAGCTTTGACTATAACATCTGGCAGGCACTTCCTTACTTCGGGATACTTGTTATCGCACTCTGCGGTATAAATGTATTCGTCGTACTGGGAACGGGAATCGTAGCATACTTTATTGTAGGACTGGCAACCGGAGCTGCAAATGTAGCAGATTCATTCTCCGCAATGGGCACAGGTACATCAGGTATGTACGAAACCATGATTGTCACAATACTCGTTGCTTCAATGAGCGGTCTTATCCGAGAAAACGGCGGTTTCGAATCTATTCTGCAGTTTATAAAACGCACATTCAAAGGGAAACGAGGCGGACAGGCAGGTGTTGCACTCCTGACGTCGGTAATGGATGTGGCAACAGCCAATAATACAGTTGCTATCGTAGCAGCCGGACCTATAGCTAAAGATGTGAGTAAAGAATTTGACATTACACCTCAAAGGACAGCGTCGATAATGGATATTTTCAGCTGCGTATGGCAGGGAATCATTCCTTATGGCGCACAGCTTCTGATCGCATCAGGGCTTGCCGGAATATCATCACTGAGCATAATTCCGTTTCTGTTCTATCAATTCCTGCTGTTCATCAGTGCGATATTATTTATAATTTTTAAGAAATAACAGGTCTCAGAATTCTATTTAGGAGGTAATACAAATGAAAATTGCAGTTTTAGGAGCCGGCGCTATGGGATGCCTCTACGGAGCATATTTAAGTCAAGAAAATGAAGTAATAATGCTCGACAGCAATCCCGAAAAGATAAAAGAAATAAACAAAAAAGGAATCACAGTGGTAGAAGAGGACGGTTCCAGCCATGATTTCACTAATGTAAAAGCATATCTGTCCGGTGAATGCACTGAAGCCGTAGAGCTTGTAATTATATTTGTAAAAGCACCGCAAACGGTAGATGCACTCCTTATGAACATCAAACTATTCAATGAGCACACCATTGTTATGACTTTACAGAACGGTTCCGGAAACGACAGAAAAATAGAAAAGTATGTTGCAAAAAGAAAAGTCATCATAGGAACGAGCAAACACAACTCAAATGTCATCGGATTAAGTACCGTTAGACACAGCGGTCACGGTGTCACTACAATCGGAAGCAATATGCAGGATAACAGAAACCCTGAAAAAATTAAAAAAATACTCGATAAGAGCGGAATCGAAACCGAAGTTTCCGATGACATACAGAGAATCATCTGGAGCAAGCTGTTCGTAAATCTTTCGATTAATACATTTACCGCAATCACACGCTCCCCTATCGGTTCAATGATAGATAACAGATATGCCTGGGATTTTGCAGAAAAACTGATTTGCGAAGCTGTCGATGTGGCTGAAGCAGACGGAACACATTTTTCGTATATGGATGTTTTAAATATGGTCCACTATGTATGCGAAGATGCCGGCAAAGGATATTCATCAATGTATCAGGATGTTATAAACGGCCGGCTGACCGAAGTCGACAATATAAACGGTGCCGTAGTTGAACAGGCTAGATTATATAATGTAGCAGCGCCTTACAATGCTCTTATCGTCGACCTTATTCATGCGATTGAAGGCGCATATAAATATCAGGATATTCATTAATCAAATATCCGGTTCTTAAAATGTCAATTCTTCTATTGCAGGGATTAACTTTATAAGCTGATCCCTGTAATGTTCAATCAGCTCTTCACGCTTCGGTTCACTTCGGCGAATCGTGCGCCGAAGCAAACGCATATATCCGATAATCTTTGCTTTGTTTTCCACCTCATCAATTCTTGCCGAATCTTCTGTTTCAAGATACATTCCCAGTGCTCTGCGCCAGAATGTATTGCCCATTTCATAGGAAATACCGAGGAAATTCTGAATTGCATCATGATCAATCTCAGAGAAACCGATAAATGCATTGAACATGGATCCGAATTCAAAAATCGGATGTCCCACACAGAGCGTATCCATATCGATGAGCAGCGCCTCGCCGTCACGCACCAGAATATTATTCGTGTGGTAGTCACCATGCAGCATTGTGTTCCGGGCTGGTACAGCTTTTACCATTTCATATAGTTTGTCACCCATGTCCTTCGGCAGATAATCGCGATCAAACTCCGCCCATTCCAATGCCACCTGCTTCATATCAGGCATGCTTTCCGGCGTCACTTCAGTACGATGAATATTTTTAAGCATATCCACATAATATTTAAGAGGCTGTTCCAAATGTTCAGGATCCTTTTTAATAAGCTTTGAAAGCGATGAAGCTTCAAGCAATTCCATTACTGTGCCGTAACTATCTCCGATACGTACAACATCATATGGAATCGCCGTATTGATACCCATCACCAATGCCCTTCGGCTCAATTCCCGTTCGCGCTGAATTTCACCCAAGGCATCGGGATTAAAATATACTTTAACGATGGTCTCCGCATCATAACGGTAAACAGCGCCGTTGGAACCCTTACCAATCATTTCACATCCATCCACCGAAAGGCGGCGGTACGCTTTTTTCACTGTCATCATTTCAGTGAAGCCCGTCATTTCCAAAATCCCGTAGACTTCCGGCGATACATTGATTATCGTCAAATCAGCATCTTCCTTACGCAGCCGTAAAATGACGCGAAGTCCTGCGCTTGAAATATACGAAAGTCCATCTGCATCCAAAACCGTAGAAGTGCCCTGATTTTCTCTGCGAACGGCCTGTATTTCAGCCTCTACGGAGCTCGCATTATTCACATCGATACGACCGTTGAGCTCTATATATAGGATGTCCTGCTCAATGTGAAATGTCATCTGCTGTGACATATTTTTATCTCCTCTCAAATCCGATTTTTCCGATTTCATTATTCAATAACAAGAATATCTGCAAATCCGGTCATCTCCAAAATTTCCATCACTGCATCACAAACACCGATCAGCTTCATGGAACCAATCTTGCTCATCTTTTTTTGTGCACCAAGCAGCACACGCAATCCTGCGGAAGATATGTATGTAACACCCTCCATATCCAGAATAAGACCGGCAATCTCCTCGGGAAGTGCATTGATTTTTTTCTCAAGTTCCGGCGATGTAATAGTATCAAGTCTTCCCTCAATATGCAGTGTCATTTTTTCATTTTTTTGTTCTGCGCTAATTATCATTTCCGCTGCTCCTTTCCAGCTTTTTTATCATCGTTAGCCTATTCTCTTCATTTTCACGAACATAAGCAACTGAATCCATTAATTTCTTAATCATAAAGATGCCAAGCCCTCCGATTTTTCGTTCTTCTGCGGAAAGTGTAACATCCGGGTCATCTTTCTCCAATGGATTGAATGCAATGCCGGTATCGGAAACGATGAATGTCGCGACATCCGTGTCGTCATCAATACCTATTGCAACCTTCACGTTTCCACTGCTGTTCGGGTAAGCATAGTGTGCAATATTTACAAAAATTTCCTCCATTGCCACACATATTGCATTTTGAGATTTTATTGAACAACCCGATTTTTCAAGTTCATCTTCCACAAAGCCAAGCATATCCGCAACATTTTCGTCCGTTGCCTTATAAATTCGTTCTTTCATAGTTCCTGCTCCCTTAAAATCGAGAAGAAGCATGGTGATATCATCAAACTGCGGTGCATTGCCGGCAAATATCTGCAGGTCCGTCTGAAGGCTCTGCAGTATTTTCTCCGTACTGCACTCCGCATGGCTGTTTAAAAACTCCTGCAGGCGTACTTCACCATAAAGCTCCTGCTTAGAATCATTCGTTTCAGTAACACCGTCAGTATATAGGAATATACGATCCCCCGGTGCGAGTTTTAGTGTATTTTGCCGATATTTTATATCTTCCATACCGGCAAGAACAAATCCGGTTCGTTCTCTGAGATATTCAAACTCTCCATCTGCTTTTTTGATTAGCGGCGGGTTGTGTCCGGCATTCACATATGTAAGCGTACCCTTTGATATTTCCAGCACTCCCATCCATGCAGTAACGAAAAGACCTGCATCATTGCTGTCGCAAAGAGTCCGGTTAACGGTAGTAAATACCTCTGCGGGTTCTATCCCTGTCTGGGTGTAATTTTTAATAAGCGTCTTCGTGATAACCATGAACAATGCAGCCGGAACGCCCTTTCCTGAAACATCAGCCACAATAACGGCAAGCTTATCTTCACCAATCATGAAAAAGTCATAGAAATCGCCTCCCACTTCCTTTGCCGGATGCATCATCGCATAGAGATTGAATTCACTGTGTTCGGGGAAAGGAGGAAAAATACATGGCAGCATATTTGCCTGAATATCGGATGCCAGCGTCAGTTCTGCATTGACACGTTCTTTTTCCGCCATAACATTCCGAAGATTTTCCACATATTTTTCCAAATCACGATTCATCGAAATATATGAACGAGCCAGGTCACCCACCTCTGTGGATTCATTTGCATAAACCTTACAGGCATCTATCATCTGCCTGCGCTCTTCAGTCGTTACATTCCCCGCATAATAGCCTCCGGCAATCTGTGCAAGTTTCTCTATCGGCCGAGAGATTTTCTGTTCCGTAAAGCACATAAATCCAATCGACAGGGCAAAATAGATGTTCATTGCCAGAGTCTCAAAAATATAAATTCTGCCCAATATTCCAATATTGCTGTCTGCACCGAATTTATCGGTCAGGTACACTATTGTGCCCACCAGTATGCAGATGCAGAATCCCGTAATAAGCGTATTGAGTATCATGCGCTCGTTCATGGTGAACCGAGCGGCAGTTTTTTCACTGCCGATTTTCATGCTTTCAATCCGCGAATTCAGCATATGACCCAAAATCAGCAGCGGTACACCGAATAGAAGTCCGGAATCAAAACTGTTAACAAAAAGGAAAAAATTATCAGCGGAAAATAAATCCACAACATTATATGCGTGGTTCAAAACACTTGTACAAATAACGGTTAAACATGCGTTTATTCCCAGCATCAGACAAAATTTTAAAATTTTTGCCACGCTGTTTAGTCTTAATTTATCTTCGGTGCATTTGCGGTTAATCCTTCTCCAAAAGAAATATGCACTCATCGCATACAGAATCTGCAGGAAACTATTGAATACTGCATATGAAAACTCATATCCGCTGGCTAAGTCGCATACCAGATTACCTGCTGCACAGCCAAATGCCGCAGGCCATCCGAAAATCATACCGAGAACCGGTGTGAGAGCTGCCGCCGGGCGCATCTGCGTCAATTCAGATGCCGCAACCCAAAGCTTAAACGGTGCAGTCAGCAGTACAAACAGAATCAGATTCGTCGCGAATACAATCAAAGTTAATTCGGTTCTGCCGAATTTTCGCGTCATGACAGCTTTACCTCCTTATCAGTTAATCAGCAGCTTTATGATTTCACACAATGCACTGCCCATACTGCCGAATATAACCAGCAGAATCATATAAATCAGCATGCTCGTTCGGCTCACAAAATTGCGGGCAATAGAGAAATAAAAATTGAACTGTCCGCGCAGATTTCTTTCCTTTGACTGATCCCATTGATATGTAATCACATCTTCACTGGAGAATCCTTTCGGTACATAATTTTTATAAAACGACTCTTCCAGCCGCCTGATGCGATAACATCCCTGATCATTTACTTCATACTCTTCATTAATCGAAATCGAAATTGCCGCGCGTTTAAGCTTCTGGCGATGAAATGCACCTACGCGGTTAATTTCCATCGGAAGCATACGCGCCTCATTGATTCGAACGGAGTAACCGTATTTTTCTTTAATCATCGGTGTTGTTATACGATCCCGCAGCTTGTCAATGCATCCTTGTACATCTATTTTTTGCACAAACATTTGATTAAGCGATTTGTGCGGAATTCTGAACAAAAAATAAACTTCGTCATTATCAACAAACTCCTGCAGCGAATCTAAATCCGTCTGAAAAAGGGTACCTCCTGCCAACGGCTTCACCGTATATCCCAATTCCGAAATATGCACCAGATCGATTGTCTTGCCATGATATGCAATTTCGGATGTATATGCGTTTTTCTTAAAATCAATGATACATGCTGCATTGAATGTCGCATACAAAATACTTTCATCCTCCAGAAGAAGAGATACATCCGTCACCTCTTTTTCCGTAACGAGAAATGGGATGTAAATGTTCAGTGAGTGTGTTGCCTTTATTCCTCGAGTATGAATCGCAATATCCACATAACTGCGTCCGTGCGGATTCAGCCAGTCATTAATATAGACCGTGCTGATGTCATCGCCGTCAATCCAGACGGCCCAACCATCATCAACAAAGGATTTTTGTTTATTAGCCACTGTACTGCACTCCCTTCTCTTTTCATTCCATGCAAACTGATTTAAAGTACTCCGAACGGCATCACCCGATAATCAGAGCCGCTGATCTCTGAGAAAATTCATGCATCGCTGTCTGTAATCCGATGCCTCATCATATACGCCATGGCCATATGAATCATCATAAAGATATATTTCGCAATCAAGAACCTCAGCAATCTGTTTTGACCCTTCGGCGGTTACAATGCGGTCTCCTTCTGACCCCAGCACCAGAACCGGGCATTGGATTGCTGAAAGCTCATCATAGCAATCATACGTTCTGCAGGCTTCTGCCAAAATCCGAAATCGACGAAATTCTTCATCGCAAACTCCGCGATTCGATGTAATTAAAGTTTCACGATATGCTTTCAGCGTAGTCTCGGAATAGACATTGTCTGCAAAGCTTTCAAGAAGAGCTGTTTCATCTTTTCTTTCAGCCAGCTGTATCCATTCTTCAAGTAATCGGTTTGATGTGCCGTTTGGTTTTGCAAATGTTGAACCGAGAATCATTTTATGAACCAGCTCCGGATAATCTATGGCCAAATACAATGCAATCATGCCGCCCTGAGATGCACCGAACACATCAGCAGTCTTCATATTCAATGCTTTCATTGCCGCCGCGGTATCTTTTGCCATATCCCTTACGGTGTATCCATCATGTATATCTTTAGCTCTGTCAAAAACATATACAGTATATATCTCAGAGAATTCCTTATACGCATCCGCTATCATATCAGCCATGCCCAGCACGCTGTGTATGGAAAGCCCCGGAAGTATCACAAAGTTCTCTTTTCCGCTTCCGAAAGATATATAATCCATTTTTACATCAGCTGTTTCATTCTTTTCCATTCTAATCCCCCGCATCTTTGAAGAACAATTGAATTAAATACAACCATTATAGCATATAGTCAAAAAAATTGAAATCACAATAGAATTTTATCATTCTGCCTTCTGACTATTTTACCGTGTCACTTTTGTATTAAAATGTAAACCTCGTTATATCCGTCATCCGTATATTGATATCTAATGTCATTTGCGGCATGTTCCGCCAATTTACGTGAAATTTCATCCATATCGGTAAGAGGATTTACAGAAGCAGCCTTCCAGCGGAACCTGATTTCACATGTACCCTGCTTTTCTGCATATTCCAGACTGAAATCCATTTTTGTTTTTTCATCCAGCACCGGAAGTATCGTCTGCAGATATACCTCTTCTATCGCAGCTTCAATTCTATATACAAGCTCCGGCGCAAACATTTTTTTCAGAGCAAACGCGTGAATTTCACTGATAAACCCAAGATAGTCCAGCTCATCGCGCAAAAAGCTTTTCTTAATCCAGTCCAGTCCGTTGATAAATCGGCGTGTTCTTTCCTTCTGCGGATGTTCAAAAATCTGTTCCGGAGTTCCATCCTCATATATAAGACCCTGATCCATGTAAAAAATTCTCGTTGAAACAGATCTTGCAAGCCGCATTTCATGCGTAACAATCAGCATTGTCATGCCTTCCTGCGCCAGTCTGTTGATAACAGCCAGAACTTCTGACACCATGGTAGGATCCAGTGCGGATGTCGGCTCATCAAAGAGAATAATCTCGGGTTCCATCGCCAATGTTCTTGCAATGGCAACACGTTGTTTTTGTCCTCCGGACAGTGCCTCCGGATACCGCAGTTCCTTATCCGCCAGACCCACGGTTCGCAAAAGTTTCATTCCTCGTTTATAAGCTTCGTCTCTGGGGAGCTTCAGCACCTTCATCGGCGCATACATAATATTCTCGATTACATTCATATGATTATAAAGATTGAAGCTTTGAAATACCATCCCCATCTTTCGGCGCACCATATGCATCTTGCAATCCTTTGCACCGGTATCCACTCCATCTATCAGAATCGTTCCCGATGTAGGTTCCTCCAGACGGTTAAGGCAGCGAAGAAATGTGGATTTTCCTGTTCCTGACGGACCGATTATCGAAATAACTTCTCCTTTATTGATTGTCGCATTCACATCCTTTAGAGGCACCGCTTCACCATATTCTTTTCTTAAATGCTGAATAGAAATCATACTTCACTTACTCCTTTCCGTCCCTACTTACCTTCTGTTTTTGATGTATGTTTCGGCATCAGCCTTCTTCGAATCAGATTCATCAGCGAAAGCAGTATACAAGCGATAATAAAATAAATAATTGCAATAGTCACAAGCGGTACAATTGCCTCATATGTGTTGCTGCGGATAATATCTCCTACCTTGGTCAGATCATTAACCGCAATATAACCAACAACTGCAGTTCCCTTCATAAGACTGATCAAATTGCTGAAATATCCCGGCAGCATGGTGCGAATTGCCTGCGGAAGTATAATTCCGCAGAATGTCTGAAATTCGGTAAGGCCCGTTGACAGTGCAGCTTCTCTCTGTCCTTTTTCCACACCGCCGATGCCGCCTTCGAACAGCTGTGCCATATATGCACCGAACACTATTCCGAATCCAATTATTGCGACCAGAACATTCGAAATGCCGGACTTTCCGAATATAATGTAATATAAAATCATCAGGATTACAACAATCGGCAGTCCCTGCATCAGCTTGGAATAAATTCCGGCCAGCACCCTCAGCACCTTCAAGCGAGACATATTCATAGCGCAAAATGCCGCGCCGAGCAGATTTGCCAATATGAATCCGCCTATAGTTATAATCAGCGTCACATACAGTCCGCGGACTATGGACATCCACCTGTTTTCATCAATCAATGTGCGCTGAATGCTGTTTTTAATTGTACTCTTAAACCCGGTATCGGATGTTGAATCTTCATCCGAATCAGCAGTGACGAGCAAAGGGCTATCAAACTTTTCCGCATTTACAATCGGAACAAATTTCTGTGCGTAATAAAAATCAGAAAAATTGACGCTTTTATCACGTTCCTCCGTCCACGAGATTTGTCCGGCAGCAATGTCATACCTGCCGGTGGTGATTCCGCTCAGAATTCCCGCAAAATCAAGGTCTTCAATCTTCAGAGCGTAGCCGTATTCTTTACAGAAACCTGCAATGATATCAACCTCATACCCGACATGCTTATCATTCAGCTTAAACGAAAACGGCTTCAAAGTGCTTGTCGTTGCCATCGTTAAAGTGCCGTTTTTTCCGCTTTTCGGAATATCAACGTTCTCCCAGTCATGCGGATACAGCCAGTAATCCTGCTTTTTTTCAAGTTCACCGTTTTCCTTCAGCTTTGCAATATATTCATTCAGCTGTTTGCGGATGACATCACTTTTTTCCGTTTTTGCAAAAACAGCTCCCACATCATATATTGCGAAAGGCACGTCCAGATATCCGAAATCTTTATATTCCTGCACCAAAGTATAGTAATTGACCGTCGGAAGTGCAGCAAAGTCTATTTTATTCTTTTCGAGAGCAAGCGCTACATCCGTTATGCTGTTGAAATACTGTATTTTGGCGTCCGGAACCTTCGCCAGTATAATTGCATCCTGTGGCGTTCCGGTCATTACTCCCGCCGTCTTTCCCGCCAGCAATTCAAATGTTTCTTCTTCTGAATCCGCATGAACCTCGGACGCTGCAGCAAACGGAACGATAAAGCACAGCATCGTCAGCAGAATCACACAAAAGAGATGAATTCGTATTGTTTTCTTTTTAGCCATTATATTTCTCCTCGTCATATATTCCAAGCATGTGCCGTTATGATTCATATCTCTGAAATTCGGCACAGCATATATATTGTAGCAACCCTATCTGAAATATGCAATGCATGTTTCATTCAAAACGCAGCATCTTCGAAATTTATCACAAAAAAAAACACCCTGCCGAATTTTGTAGGGATTAAAATCAAACCTGTAAATCCAAGGGTGTTTTTATCTTTCCGATTTCAGGATTCTCTGAGTTTCCTCCGTAAGCGTTGCCTGAAAATCCAATAGTTCATGGCTGTATTCACGATCCATGTAGCAGGATGAAATCATAAAATCTGCCGTTGCCCGATTGGTCGCTACCGGAATATCGTAAACAACTGCGATTCTGAGCAGTGCCCGGATATCCGGATCATGAGGCTGCGCTTCCAACGGATCCCAGAAAAAGATCATCATATCGATTTCACCTTCAGCAATTCTGGCACCAATCTGCTGATCACCGCCCAGCGGTCCGCTTTTATACGGTTTTACCGGAAGTCCTGTTACGTCTGCTATCATTTTTGATGTCGTTCCTGTCCCGCATAAGAAATGATTTTTCAGCTTCGCTTCATTTCGTACGCACCATTCAACCAGATCTTCTTTTTGATGATCATGCGCAATCAATGCTATTGTCTTCTGTTTATTCATTACTGCCTGTGTCATAGTTTTCCCTCCTTTCTCTGTAAATTTTTCTTTTGATTTGGTCATTTTCTTTTGACACTTTCATTATAACGCAGATATCGCTCAAGTCCAGTCGATTTGAACTGTTTTAACCTATATTTAACAAAAGAACGTGCATGTTTTTTTCTCAATGCACGTTCCGTAACATTTCTTTGTAAAATCTATTTTATGCTTTCTTCCACAGCCCCCGGCATGTCGCTGATCTCGATAATACCTTTGTGTCTGATTTCTTTCTTGTCCAGATCCTTCAGTGCTTTAGGAACTCTGACTCCCGTTTCCTTTTCCAGAGCTCTGACATACGCGAATCCATCGCTTTCTTCACCCAGACCTATTGAGTGAGCTACGCTGTCCGCGAACTTGTACGCACTGGCAGTCGATGCTATGATGACCGGCGTTTTATCACCTGTTTCTGTCACATAGTCCTGATATACTTTATATGCAACTGCCGTATGAGTATCGATAAGATACCCATTTTCGCGATACATTCTGCCTATGGTTTCATTGGTGTCTTCCACCGTTGCAAAACCTCCGTAGAAATCCGAAAGTCCCTCGCGGATCTTATCGCTGACTTCATATTTTTTGTCCTGTTCCAATGCGCTCATCAGGCGGCTGATCTCTTCTCCGTCATTTCCGGATAAGTGGTACAGCAGACGTTCCAGATTACTGGAAATCAAAATATCCATGGACGGTGAATTTGTAAGATAAAACTCTCTGTTTATATCGTAAATTCCGGTATTGAAGAAATCCGTCAATACTTTGTTTTTATTGGATGCACAGATAAACTTATTTACCGGAATGCCCATCTTGCCTGCATAATATGCCGCCAGTATATTTCCGAAATTTCCGGTCGGAACCACAATGTTTACAGGGTCTCCGACCTTAATCTGTCCGCGCTCCGCCAGCTTTGCATATCCGTATACATAATATGCAACCTGCGGAACCAGACGACCTATGTTTATTGAATTTGCAGAAGAAAGCCTGCATCCCATTCCGGCCAGTTTTTCCGCAAAAGCTCTATCGCTGAAGATCTTTTTTACACCGGTCTGCGCATCATCAAAATTTCCCTCAATGGCAAATACGTGCGTATTGTCTCCCTCCTGTGTTGCCATCTGGCGCTCCTGCACCTGACTGACACCCTGGTTCGGGAAGAATACGATGATTTCCGTTCCCGGCACATCTGCAAAGCCCTCCAGAGCGGCCTTACCTGTATCTCCGGACGTTGCGGTAAGAATGCAGATTTTCTTATCTTCTTTTTCCTTTTTCATGGCCGTCGTCAGTAAATATGGTAAAATGGACAGAGCCATATCCTTGAAGGCAGCTGTCTTACCGTGATACAGCTCCAGAAAATCCGCCCCGCCCGCGTGAGTTATCGGAACAATTTCCGCTTCTTCAAATTTAGAGTCATAGGCACCGTTCACGCAGTGCTGCATTTCTTCTTCAGTATAATCTGTAAAGAATGCGCCTATGATTTCATAAGCTATCTCTTTATACGGTCTGCCAACCAATTCTTCTATTTTTTTAGGCAGTGCCGGAATTTGATCCGGTACATAAAGGCCTTTGTCTTCAGCGATTCCCTGAATGACGGCCTGTGCCGCCGTCTTGATGTTCCTGCTGCCTCTTGTGCTCTGATATTGTATCATTTATTTCATACTCCCTTCCACTATGTCCACAATTACATCCACGTCCGCCAGGGCCCCTTTGCCCAGTGTACCGCATGCCAGCATGGATTCCTTAGGTTCTATAAACCGATATCCGAGATTTTTCAGTTTCTCGATATTATCCTGTACAATTGGATTTTCGTACATATTGGTATTCATGGCCGGTGCGATATAAATGGGCGCCTGATTTGCCGCTGCCATCACTACCGTAGAAAGAAAATCATCTGCTATCCCGCAGGCAATCTTACCGATTATATTGGCCGTTGCCGGTGCAATCAGTACCAGATCAGCCTTTTCCGCCAGCGAAATATGCTTCACTTCCTTAGGTGTAATTTCCTCAAACATATCCATGTATACTTTATTCTTGCTGAGGGTCTGCAGTGTCAGCGGTGTAATAATCTTACTTCCGTTCTCCGTCAGGATGACATCCACATTGTGCCCCAGTTTTTTCAGGCGGCTTATGATATCTGCAGCCTTGTACGCTGCGATACTCCCGGTCACCCCCATTACGATGTTCATCTATCTGCTCCTTTCCCGGCAGGCAGCCATAACACGCTGTGCAATCCGGTCCGCAATTTCTTCGTTAGTTTCCATTGTATCACAGAAACCATCCTTATGTATCAAATATCCTTTATGAAAATCTTTTCCGATCTCCTGCAGATCATTTGCCAGCACAAAGTCACAGTCATTTTTCTCCATCAGATGTGTTCCCACCGCAATCAGCTCTTCATGCGGAACTCCGCTGAGCAGCTTAAATCCTACCAGCAATGAATCCGGACTCCATTTTTTTATGCTTCCGATTACTTTCGGCGAACGCTTCATGTGAATAATCAGATCATCTATATCCGAACTGATTTTATTTCCGGAAAGATCGGTGCCGCCGCCTTCCGGTTCTTCACCCCGGATTTTTTCCAATGTCGTCACTTCTTTTACCGTATAATCACTGACGGCCATCGCATGTACGACGGCATCTATTTTCTCTTCTGTCAATATTCTGGAAAGCTCTCTCTGCAGATCTGCAACACCGCCGATTTCTATCGGTTTCACTTTATCATGCTCCGGATAACGAGCTCGCGCACCATGGAGATAATATATTGCATCCAGCTCTTCTCCGTACTGCTGCGCAAACGCTGTGCCGACAGCATAACCCAATCTTCCCGTTGAAGAATTAGTGATAGTTCTCACGTCATCTATTTTTTCACTGGTACCACCTGCAGTAATTACTATTTTCATTGTCTTTTCATTCCTTTTCACTGCTTTCGCATTATAATTTCATGGATTGAATTATAGCCTTTTCCCTTGATTCTGTCAACTTTTCATGCACTTTTTTACCTCGTATGATATACTTGGGTCAAGGAGGTTATATTATGAAGAGATTATACATTTCCATGCTTGCCGCTTTGAGCATTTTACTGCTTCTGTCTCTTGCCGCCTGCGGCACTACCAAGGTTTCCGGCGAACAAAAGACATATTGCAACGCCGCCAAGACTTTTTCGATTCAGCTTCCGTCAGAAGGCGATGAAACCTGGAAGGTAAGCGGCGATGCTGCAGATGACGAACTGGATATTTCAGACAAAAACGACGCTATTAACATCCAGGTTCAGTGTCTGCCGAAAAATGACGCCGAATACATCGCAGCCGATCTTGAATCCTACGAACAGTATTCCATGATCAATACTTTAGAAAACCTGCTTTCCAGTATGACGCTGAAAGAAACGAAAATAGATCTCCCTGACTTTATAATCAACTCCGACGCTCAAAGCCTCACACTGGAGGATGAAGATAACACGGTGAAGGGTGTCGTAATTTTTATGGAAAGTGATTCTTGTTACTATACCTATCTGATTATGGCTGTAGATAAAACCTATGACGCTAATGAAGACGCATTGCTTCAAAGCGTAGCAAGTCTGAAAGAGCTGTAACTTCAGCGTCTGATGATTGCCGGACTCTTTGCATACTTACAAAAAACAGCGGGAGCATATCAAATTGATATGCTCCCTTCTCTGTGTACTTACTTCCGGCTTTCGGATTTTAAAAATTGTCAATTCTTTTCTGCTTCTATATTTGTTTCGACTTCTTCATCATTGTTTTCCGCAATCCATGCATACTTCGGATCATCAAAGGTACCGACTTTGTCCAGATCTTTCAGCTTCTTCATTCCTTTGTAGTACGAATATGCCATGATTATCTGCAGAAATACAATCGGAAGTCCGACAACCACTACGGATGTCTCTACCGCCTTGAGCGAATCCTCGCCGCCTGTATACAGCATTATAAGTGTGAATACAGCCATCGCTACGCCCCAGAATATCGTAACTGCCTTCGGCGGTTCTTTTTCATTTCCCTCTTTATCAAATCCTACCGTAGTCATAGCCGACAGTGTGTATGCTACAGCTTCTGCCTGCGTATTGAAACTCAATGCAATCAGCACCAGTAATACAATTGAGGAAATTATCGGAACCGGCAGTTCATGGAGCAATGCAAAGCCTGCTATTGAGCTTCCCAGTTCCTGAATCTGTTCACCGATATTCGTTCCATCGAACATATCCGAGAATATGCCCGCCGTTCCGAATGTGCCGAACCAAATGAAGATGAAGGAGGACGGAGCAATCAGATTGACGATAACAAACTGACGCACCGTTCTGCCTTCTGCCAGCCGTACCATGAACAGACCTGTGAGCGGAGCAAATGCCAGCCACCATGCCCAATAGAAGATCGTCCAGCTTTCAGACCATCCGGTCTGGCGAATCGGGTCTGTTTCCGTTACCATCGGAACAAAGTTAAAGATGTAATCGCCAACTTCTTCAATGATATTTTCAATAATAGATCTCATCGGGCTGAATATGAATACGAAAATCAACAGTGCAAAATACAAATACATATTAAATGTACCAACATGCTGAATTCCCTTATGCACGCCTGTAGTCGCTATAAATGTATAAATAAATGTCATTATAACGATGATAACCGTCAATGTAACAATACCGCTTTTTAGGCCGAAGGAATATTCCAGGCCGCCCGCAATCTGCATTGTTCCAAGTCCCAGAGATGTAGCAATACCTCCTACCATGGCGAAAATAGCTATACAGTCTACCACAGCTCCTATCGTTCCGTCGGAACGCTCTCCCAGAATAGGATAGAGAGATGAACTTACGCGGAAAGGCCGCTTTGCATTATAGAACATGAATGCAATAGCAATTCCTGCACTGGAATAGATTGCAAACGGTACCAGAGACCAATGCAGATATGAATATCTCATCGCTGCTTCTGCCGCCTCTACCGTTCCGCCTTCCAAACCCAGAAATGTCGGCGGATTTGTGAAGTATGTCATCGGTTCAGCTACACACCAGTAACTTACGCCTATGGCCAGGGACGATGTGAACGAAACTGCGAACCACTGGAACATCGTCATCTTTGGCTTTGCTTTCGGTCCGCCGAGTTTAATCTTGCCGTATTTGGAAAATCCCGCCCAGAAGCAGAACACCAGCAATATTATTGCACCGACTACGAACAGCCAGCCAAGTTTTTCTGTAATAAATCCGAGCAGCGCGCTGCATGCATTTCCGAATCCCTTTGGGAAAATTGCACCAAGAATTACGACTACTGTGAAAAAAATTGCCGGCGGAAAAAACACCTTCTTATTAAGAAGGCTCATGAACCCTTCTTTTTTCATAATATAATTCCTCCTAATAATGTAACTCCTTCAAACATAAATGCTTTGAATATAGCCGTTGGGATGTTGTGACTATTTCTGAATTAGTTTGTACCTGTAACTAACGCAATTCTCGTGCCAACGCTATAACCCATTGCTGCTATCTTCTTATTATGCTCGATTTTTCAATCAAAAGAAAGCCTATCTTTTTCTTTTGATTGAATTTTTTTCGCAAAAGTGTATAATAATGTCATACACAAACGATATTATTGTATAAAATTGTACAATCATTTTTTGTCATTTTTATACAATAAGTAACATTCTGCAGGAGGACAATATGAGCGATCAGTTAAAAAATAAAATTTTTTCAAATTCTTTTTTCATTGACTTGATGAACCGCATTTCAGAAAGCATATATATCTACGATGAAGATGGTTGCACCGTTTTCATGAATCAGGCAGCACAGCAGTATGAAAACATGAAACTGGAAGACATTATAGGAAAGCACATCAATGATATGTATGTACAGGACTACAGTCCCAGCCTAAAAGCTCTGGAAACCGGTCAAAATGTTATCGACCCTCAAAACAACTACATTATCAACGGCAAAGAATGTATTCAGGACACTCGTTCTTACCCCGTCTATGACAATAATAAGCTCATCGGTGTATACACCATTGAAAAAGACCTCACTACAATTAAGCAGATTGTGGACGAAAACATCAGTTATCAAAAAAAGTCAACCCCAAAGGAAGTCAGTTTCGAAACTCTCATCGGCCAGGATGAGCAGTTTCTCCGCTGCATCGAGCTTGGTAAAATCGCTGCAAAAAACGATTCTTCCGTTATGCTTTCAGGCTACACCGGAACCGGAAAAGAAATGTTTGCCAAAAGCATTCACAATGCCAGCTCCCGCAGGAACAAGCCGTTTCTTGCTATCAATTGTGCCGCAATCCCGGAAACCCTTCTGGAAAGCATTCTCTTCGGCACAACTAAGGGTAGTTTTACCGGGGCCACCGAAAAATCGGGGCTCTTCGAAGAAGCTCGAGGCGGTACAATATTTCTGGATGAAATCAATTCCATGCCGCTCGCCTCACAAGCCAAGATTCTGCGCGTCATAGAGGAACGAGAGTGTATGCGGGTAGGAGGCAGCAGCAGCATCAAAATTGACGTGCGGATTATCAGCAGCATCAATGTAACACCCCAGGAATCTCTTGAACTGGGACAGCTGCGATCGGATTTATTCTTCCGTCTTTCCGTCGTAAATATTATCATTCCTCCATTGAATGTACGAACAGGAGACATCAAACTGCTATGCGATTATTTCATCAAAAAATTCAACATCAAGATGAACAAGAAAGTGACCGGTATGGATTCCGATGTGGAGAGCTTCATCCTTCAATATTCCTGGCCCGGCAATGTCCGTCAGTTGAAGCACGTAATCGAATCCGCTATTAGCATGACTGCAGACGAGGATTATCAGCTTCACTTCAATTCACTTCCTCAGTACCTGCTGACAGATGATAAGCATCAGCAGCGCGAAAGCGACCTTGTCTTCCGCGCATCGGAACCTCATACAGAAACGGCATCGGAACCTTTGCAGGAAAGCACAGCAAATATCTTTACATCTATTAAAGAGCAGGAAAAAGAAAAAATCATTCAAATGCTTTTTAAGTGCGGCGGCAATGTCTCGAAGAGTGCACGAGAACTAAATATGAGCCGGCAGTCACTCATCTATAAAATGAAAAAATATGACATTTCCAGACCAAAATAATGATTTGAAAGACGAACTTTGAACGGTTCGTCTTTTTTATTTGGCACAAATTTTGCATTATTTGTTGGCAGGGATGTTTTGACACGACTAAAAGGAGAAAACAAATGAGTGCAAAGATTAAAGTGGTGCGGACTCATTGGACCAAGGGATCCACGGAACGCATAAACAGATTACGCGACAGCTATTTTGATTATGTTCCATCGATTGACATCGAGCGTGCAAGAGTTTTCACTGAAGCTTACAAAAAATACGAACTGGAAGATATGATTGTAAAGAGAGCGCTTGCCTTCAAAGAATATCTTGCAGTTAAATCCATCGGCATTTACGATGATGAACTGATTGTCGGTATCTCCGGGAAAAAGCCTCGAGCATTCGTATTCTGCCCGGATATTTCATGGATGTGGGTAAAAGACGAGCTTGATACTATTGATACCCGCCCTCAGGATCCGTATGAAATCAGTGAAGATGACAGAGAAGAACTTCGCAATGTGATTCTTCCGTACTGGAAAGGCAAATCCATGGAAGAATACTGCTTATATCAGATGACGGATGAAATCAGAAACATTGCAGTCGGTACAAACGTCGTCTTCGGCGAAAACAAAACAACAGTAGGCGGCGGCGAAACAGCGGTTGGTTATGAAAACATCATCTTTAAAAAAGGCTTTAAAGGTCTGATGGAAGAAGCACAGGCAAAACTGGACGATCTCGATGACACCAATATCGAACTCTATGACAAAAGACAATTTTACAGAGCTATGGTCATCGTCTGCGAGGGCATAAAAATCATGCTTGACAGGTATGTCGCTTTGGCGGAAGAACTGGCCGAAAAAGAAACGAATCCGGGAAGAAAAGCAGAATTGAAAGAAATTGCTCGCATCTGTGCCAAGGTTCCTTGGGAAACACCGGATACGTACTACGAAGCAATTCAGTGCGTCAACATGGTGGAATGTCTGTTGTATGCAGATGAAAATGCATCTGGCTTCAATGTAGGTCGTGTAGACCAGTACCTGTACCCTTATTATCTGAAAGACAAGGAAGCCAGCATCTTGGATGATGCAAAAGCACAGGAGCTCATCGAGTGTCTGTGGATCAAACTGGCACAGAACCTCTACGGAACATCCGCAGGCGGTGCTGAATTCTATGTGGGCTATCAGCCGTACCACGGCGTAACTCTCGGCGGAATCGACAAAGACGGCAACGATGCTGCCAACGAACTTTCCTTCATGGGTCTGCAGGCAACGATGAATTTACACATGCACACCCCAACCATCAATGTCCGCATCAATCCGGTAACTTCCGATGCCTTCATGCTGAAGCTGGCAGATTTGATTGAATGCGGTACAGGCCAGCCTGCCGTACATTTTGACCCTGCGGCTTTTGGACAGTTGAGAAGAAACGGCGTCAAGGAAGAAGACTTATGGAACTATTCTCTGGTAGGCTGCGTATCATCGCAGATTCCCGGAAAAACAACACAGTGGAACGAAGGAACAAGATACAGCTATCCGGTCGCTGTTGACTGGGCTCTTTCCAACGGCTACAGTCACATCCTCAAGAGGCAGATGGGACTCAAAACCGGAGATGCTCACAATTTCAAAACATACGAAGAATTCCGCGATGCAGTGGAAAAACAGCTGCGCTACCTGGTTAAAATCGCCTGCAAATCCTGTCAGATTAACGAGCGCGCACAACAGATCTACCTGCCTAAGCCATTCCGTGACCTATGTGTAGAGGGACCTATGGAACACGGTCTGGATATAATGTACAAAGGCAGCAGCTATTACTTTGCAGGACCCGGACTGCTGGCAACCGGCATCGCCGACCTGGCAGACTCTATGGCAGCTGTAAAGAAACTGGTCTACGAGGATCAGGAAATCACCATGGATGAATTGCTTAAGGCTTTGGAAGCAGATTTTGAAGGATATGAGGATCTGCGCCGCAAACTGGTTAATGACGCACCAAAATACGGCAATGATATCCCATATGTAGATGAAATCGCCAGAGAATTCGTGGATATTTCTGTAAATGAAGCCGAGAAATACAAATCCATCTTCGGCACGAAATACATGAACGGACTCGTACCTGTAATGGCCAACGTACCTCACGGTCAAGCTGTATGGGCCATCCCGTCCGGAAGGAAAGCCGGCACACCGCTCGCAGACGGTATTTCTCCATTCCCGGGTTACGACAAAAAAGGTCCGACAGCGATTATCAAATCCGTATGCACTGTGGATCATACAGAAAACGGTGCGGGAACGCTGCTGAACATGAAGCTGACCCCGGACCTTCTCAGTACAAAAGAAGGCAAAATGCAGCTGGTCAGCATGCTTCGCGCAGAGTGTGCACTGAAGGGATATCACATCCAGTTCAACGTTGTTGATCGAGACACACTGATTGATGCACAGAAGAATCCGAACGAACATGCCGACTTGCTTGTGCGAGTTGCCGGGTACAGCGCATTCTTTGTAGATCTGCGCAAAGAAGCGCAGGATCTGATTATCAACAGAACGGAAGTCAGCAATTGGTAAAAAATTTGTATTTTATTATGAGGTGAATGATTATGCCCCAGCTAGTATATATTTCCAACATTCAAAAATTCTGTACTCATGACGGCCCCGGAATACGTACCAACGTATTCTTTAAGGGTTGTTCTATGGAATGTCAGTGGTGCGCCAACCCTGAAACCATAGAGCCTTATCCACAGATGCTGTTTTATCGCAGCAAATGCGTAAATTGCGGCAAATGTATCCCCGTCTGCGCTCATGAAGCCATACAGATACAGGATGGACATATCGTGCAAAACTCCTACAAATGCCGTAACTGCGGCAGATGCACCGAGGTATGTACCGCTAAAGCTCGTGAAATCATCGGGCAGTTAAAATCTCCGGATGAGATTTTTGAAGAAGTCAATCAAGACAAAATCTTCTATGAAACCAGCGGCGGCGGCGTAACATTCTCCGGTGGAGAACCTTTACTCCACCCTGAGTTCATTCAGAAAGTTGCAAAAAAATGCAAGGATGAGGGATATACCACCGCTGTGGAAACCTGCGGAAAATTTTGTCTGAAGCCGGTTCTGAAAATCATGGATTACATCGACTATCTGCTCTTTGATATAAAAATGATTAATGATGAGAAGCACATAAAATACTGCGGACAGTCAAATAAAAAAATCCATCAAAACTTCGAAGCGCTGCTGGATAAAGCAAAGGTAATTCCGCGGGTTCCAATCATCCCGGGTATTAACGATACCACTGTCGATCTTGTCCTCCTGTGCGATTTCTTCGTTCAGCATAAGGACAAAATTGATAAAATTCACATCCTGCCGTATCATAATATGGCGCTGGGTAAGTATGATGCCCTCGGACAGGATTACCGGTTGACGCACCTGACAGCGCCTCCGGATGAACATATGCAGGAAATCAAAAAAATGATTGAAAAATCAGGTTTTAAAGTGCAGATCGGCGGCTGAACAATTCTTCTTTTAATTGCCTTGAGATATACATATGCCGCCAATCTGACACACAGACACTACCTTCAAAAAATCTCCGGAAACAATATGTTTTTCCGGAGATTTTATTTGTTTTTTGTGTATCCTTATGATATAATATTTGTTGTTGACAGCAGAATATCGAATATGCTCTCTTGGTCAAGTGGTCAAGACGTCGCCCTCTCACGGCGGAATCAGGGGTTCGACTCCCCTAGGGAGTACCAAAACGAAACAATCTTAAAGGTATTAGCTTTTAAGATTGTTTTTTATTTTGTTTAAAAATCGAATCTGACATTTCCGCCGTATCTACCGGAAGTCAGACCGTACAGATTATCACGGGCATTGTGACCGGTCTTTCAATGGATTTG
>CAVCML010000067.1:0-2214 GCA_963603335.1 Bacteroidaceae bacterium
ATGAAATGCTGAAAAGTCAGGAGGAAGCGCAGTGAAACGAGGAGATATCGCAGAAGTTCGCATTGAAGATATGAGTAGCGAGGGACAGGGTATCGGCCGTGCGGACGGTTTGGTGATTTTTGTGCCGGGCAGTGTAGTCGGTGATGTGGCAAGGGTGCGCCTTACGAAAGTGAAAAAAAGATTTGCATTTTCAAGGCTGGAGGAAATTCTGGAGCCTTCGGCAGACCGAACAGATATAAAGCCTTGCGGAAGTATGGCTGAAGGATGCGGCGGGTGTTCGTTTTTTCCGATGGAATATAAAGCACAGCTTATGGTTAAAGAAAACCAGATACGGGAGAAGTTTCGCCGGCTTGCAGATATAAAAGAGCCGCCCGTTGCACCGATTATCGGCATGAGAGAGGATGACAATGACGGAATGGGCTGCTTCCGCTATAGGAACAAGGCGGGATTTCCGGTGAGCACAGGCGGAATCATCACTCGAAAAGGAGGCATTGTAGAAAACCTGGGTGAACCTGCAGTGGGATTTTATCGCGCGAAGAGTCACGATGTGGTGGACGCACCTGAGTGCTATCTTCAGTCGGGTGCAGCAATGGCTGCGGCTGCGGCACTGAGGCAGTTTATGATTGAGGATAATATTACGGGTTGGGATCCTAAATGGGAGAAAGGCCTGATGAAACAGCTGATTGTCAAGACCGGGTTCCGCACAGGGGAGGTAATGGTGATTCTTACCATCAACGGCAAGGGAATCCCTAATATGCAGAAGCTGGCGGAGATGCTGGACGATGCCATCTATGAAGCAGGCTATTCCCTGGAAAGCATAGTGCTTCGAAATATGAAGGGTGAGGACACGGTAGCTGCAGGAAAGAATGTAATCCGAGATCAGATCGGTGATTTGATATTTGAAATTTCGCCGGCCAGTTTTTATCAGGTTAATCCGGTGCAGGCGGAGCGGCTGTACAATAAGGTGCGTGAGTATATCGGTAAATCGCAGGATGCCGGTGAAAAACCGGTTATTTTGGATTTGTACTGCGGTGTAGGGACCATCGGTCTGTACTGTGCCGATGAAGCGGAACAGGTTATAGGCATTGAAATTGTGAAAGATGCGGTGCTGGATGCCAATCGGAATGCCGTGGTAAACGGCATTGTTAACGCGCGATATATATGCGGTAAGGCGGAGGAAATACTGCCGTTTTATGCAGATGATGCATCGCCAAAAGACGATCAACAGTTAGCGGATGCGGTTAAGCGGGCTAAAATTGCCATTTTAGATCCGCCGCGGGCAGGCTGCAGACCGGAACTTTTGGAAGCGCTTATCGCTCTTGATATAGAACGGATTGTATATGTATCCTGTGATCCGGCGACACTGGCGCGAGATGTCAAATTCCTTAAAGAAAATGGATATGTTTTGCAGGAAGCAACGCCTGTGGATATGTTCCCGCATACGGCTGAGGTAGAGACGGTATGCCTTTTGTCCAAACTTTCAAACTCTAAGAATTCCATTGAAATTAACCTGGATATGGATGAACTGGATGCGACATCGGCAGAGACTAAGGCTACCTATGAGGATGCAAAGCAGCCGCAGTGCCCGAAGGAGAAGGAAGAGGCGATTGTGGAGGCATTGAAGCATTTTGGGATGCTTTAAGACGTCACAGAAGGGGTAGGTTTCTATATCTAAAAGAATCATAAGAAATGAGTTCCCCATCACGGGATGATTTCCAGTGGTGGGGAACTTATTTTATGTTCACAAATGTCTCACATTCGCGTTCTCACATGCTGCGGTCACATTTGGTTGCGTGAACCTTTTGAATCTTTTCGAAATTGCGGTATTCGCACCATGAGCTCAAGGTTTTCAGCGCGTGCGAGGTGGCGGGATGATGTTCCGCTGATTGCCGAAACACTTTTGTTTATATTTGGAAAATCGAACCAAGCCCCTAAAAACGCTGAAAATCGCCATGTAAACCGGAATGTAAAGCAGAATGTACGTGGTAGTTGGTGGAGGCAACCAGGTATTTTCAGTACAATATACGGTGTAATCAAGGGAAAGGAGCATCGAATAATGGATATGATTTCACTGCACAACATTCAAAAGAGCTACGGTTCACATCAGGTCCTAAAGAATGTTGATCTGACCGTTCGACAGGGAGAAATCTACGGACTGATCGGAAAAAACGGCGCGGGCAAGACTACGATTTTCAAAATCATTCTCGGTCTGAC
>CAVCML010000068.1:0-27836 GCA_963603335.1 Bacteroidaceae bacterium
AGGCCGCGCAGGTCTCTGCAGCCGCGTCCGCCGGCCCGCCGAACCTGTCAATCATCGCCGCCGCCGCCTTCCATGCCAGATTGCTCGAATCGACGGGAAGATCCGGGCGGCTTGTGCTGAGCCGGATCCCGATTCCTTCGGAACCCGGCTCCGGCTCCCATCCAACCGTAATCGTATCGCAGAGGGATACCTGCTGCATAATCATTTCCACATCGTGATAACCGTTTGGCCGTCTGCCCGTGACATCCAGAGTCAGGTTGATTTTCGCATATGCATGTAACTGAATCTGATTCATTGTTTTCTCCTTGCTGTTGAAAAAAGCTGCTGTTGAAAAAAGGGGTAAGCCGCTGGCTTACCCCCGTGTTGTACCATTATTTTTTCTTTTTATTCTTGGCGTTTTTCTGCTTTCCGGTCTGGTTCTTAGGGTTGGTGCTTGTTTTCTTGCTGCCGCCGGAAGGCTTTACGGTCTTCTTGACTTCAACCTTGTAAGTACCGCCTGCCGCAGAAATCGGACTCGGCTTGGATACTCTCTTGTTTGATTCCTTGCGGATTTTGGCTTCTATCTCATCCTGAAGCTGTTTTTCTTCTTCTCTGCGTTTAGCATCCGCTGCAGCCTGCTTAGCCTTGCGTTTCTTATCCTTTTCCACGATTTCTTCCACGGATTTGCCGGTTCTCTTGGCTTCCTTGTATGGATTTACGGTTTCGGATTTACCCTTTTCTTCCTTTTCTTTTTCCATCGCCTTTTTAGCACTGCGGCTGCTGAAGAAAATCATGCCGACCATCATTACACCCATCATAATCATGTAGATTCTCGTGGAACCCTTCTGATCCAGAGTCTTGAAGTGGAGTGTCTGAGTCGTACCCAGTTTTGTGCCGTCGGTCGATGTCAGATTCTTGCCGATGGTCAGATCGTATTCGGTATTGCCTTCAATCTGAATATCTTTATTTATCGTGTCGGAAACGACCATGACCAGACCGTCTTCCTTGTGGCTGTAATATACTTTGATCGGAACCTTCTTGCCGTCTTTGTCGGTCAGCTTGAACTGTTTGGCGTTGGCTTCGCGGGAAGCCTTGTCCTTAGGAAGCATTTTCGTATCAAAGTAAATCTTCACACTCAGGTTTTCTACGGAAACGTTCTTTGCGTTGTTTTCCGGGGTGGTCGATTCTATTTTGAAATTATTGCCCGCCTGCGTATCTGCGGTATTTGCCGCAAAACAGGAAGGGGCTAAGATGGATATTGCCATAATCATAAGGCAAACCAGTGCGCTGATTCTTTTCATTGATGTTTTTCCTCCGCCTTGTTTTTTCTTAATTGTTTAAAAAAGTCTTTCATGATGCCGCTGCATTCAGCCTGCATCAGTCCGGTTTCTATTTCTACATAATGATTCAGCTTCTTTTCCTGAGGGATGTTGAACACCGATCCGCATGCGCCGGCCTTGGGATCCATGGAGCCTATATAGAGCTTTTCGATTCGCGCCCACACGATGGCCCCCGCGCACATGCTGCACGGTTCGATGGTTACATACATGCTGCATCCGGGAAGCTTCCAGCCTCCGAGATGTTTGGCCGCCTGCCGGATTGCAACGATTTCCGCATGTGCGGTCGGATCGCATCCGGTCTCGGTTTCGTTATGACCTCTGCCGATAATCTCGCCGTCTTTGACAATTACGGCGCCGATGGGGATTTCACCCATGGCGGCAGCTTTTTTCGCCTCTTCAAGAGCTTCTTCCATATACTTTCTCATATACTTTACAATAGTATCATATTTTCGCGAGGCAGGCAAGGAGTTGTTGTACTCTGCTGCCCGCAGAAAAGTTCATTTTTTATTCACTTCTGAAAAATACAAGGCTTCCGACTTGTGAAATTCGGTAAAATTTAGTAATATATGAAAAGAAGAAGGCTGCTGCAATCGCTTACAACGAAGCGGCTGCTGCAAAAGGGAGGATTTATGGTTTTAGATATTGTTCTGGTGCTGATACTGCTGTTTTTCACGGTCAGAGGACTGGGGAAGGGTTTCGTATACACCTGCTTACATACGATGGGCTGGGTAGCGGCGATGATTCTGGCATTGTTCGCTGCAAAGCCTCTGGCAAACTTTCTGGAAGAAGGCTGGCTGGGGACTGCAGTCAAAGATAACCTGACGGAAAAATTCATGTTTTCCTCCCGGGCTCTGGATAATTCCGTAGCGGGAATGCCGGATATTATCCGCGGCGGGATTTCCGCAGGCGCAGGGGAGGCGTCAGACATGTTCGTCCAGCTGCTCACGGCGGCAATCATCACGGTCATTGCTTTTCTCATCATCGTGGCGGGCTGTACGATTCTGCTGCATATTGCGGTGCATCCCGCATGCAGAAGGCAGCGAAGAGGCCTGCTCAACACCTCTGACCGGGTACTGGGTCTGGTGAGCGGCCTGACGGAAGGCGTGCTGATTGTTTTTCTGTTCCTGGCGCTGCTTATGATAGTGGTCAACTGCGGCGGGGAAGGATTGTCGGAATTCATTGTTAACAGTCTTGACAGCTCTTTTATAGCGGGTGAATTGTATGACAGCAATCTGCTGCTGGTGGTGACCGGAGGATTTTTTTCCTAGAAATTAAAAGGGACCGAATTATGTATTACATCGATCATTATAACAGCCCGTTCGGCGGAATTACGCTGGCCAGCGACGGAAGTGCGTTAAACGGCCTTTGGTTCGACGGGCAGAAATATTTTGGTGAAACGCTGCCGCCCCGTGGAATGCAGGACGGCAATAACGGTAAGAAAGAGCGCAGAAAAAGAGAAGCGGCTTTGCATAAACAGGATTCTTTGCAGGCAGAAGAGCTTTGCAGGGGCGCAATGTATGTCTTCGGCCGGACCAAGGAATGGCTGGATGCATATTTTCACGGGAAAATTCCCGGATTTATGCCGCCGCTGGCTTTGTTTGAGGAGCGGGAGACGGAGGAAAAAACGGATGCGGATGCAGCGCAGTATGCTGCGGAGCGGGATTTTTCGGACATGATGCTTCTGGGAGAAAAACCGCCGCGATTTACCAGAATTACACCGTTTCGCCGGGCGATATGGAGTGTGCTCCTGACGATTCCTTACGGTGAGACCATGAGCTACGGGCAGATTGCACGGGAGGTGGCGAAAAGAGGCAGTGCTGAACAAGTATCCGCACAGGCGGTAGGCGGAGCTGTCGGACACAATCCCGTTTCGATCATCGTGCCGTGTCACCGCGTGATCAGTTCCGACGGGAGTCTGACGGGGTATGCCGCAGGGATTGATGTCAAGTGGAAACTGCTGGCGCTGGAAGGCGCGAAAATTTTTTAAATTTCCCCTTGTCAAATGGTGCAGTGTACTGTATACTAAACTTCAGTACAAATCAATAAATGATAGAGGCGCGGAGCAGAAGAAGAGCCAAGTAGCCGGCGGGCTGTGACTTGCTTGGAGGCAATCTCCGCCGAACCGAAGCCGCAGGCGTGCTGTTTCGGTGGGCATGCAGTCAATAGCTGCATGACTGTCTGCCGGGTTTGTCCGGCAGGGGCGCTATTCTTACTTATATGACATCTTTAATTTTGAGTATCAGTCAGTAGGGATTGCCCTGCTGACTTTGTTTTTTTTCAGCAGGTGCTTGTCATACTGGCGCCCATCTTGACGGAATCCGCACAGGGTTCGCCTCCATCATTTTGAAGCAATATACGAGAGGAAACATATTATGGAAACATTGCAGATCGGAGGCGTCAGCGCAAGGCAGCTGGCAGATGATTTCGGAACTCCGCTTTACGTTTACGACGAAGACAAAATCATAGCGCAGGCAAAGGACGCAAGGGAACATTTTTCATCCGATTTATTCGACACGGAGGTCGCATATGCATCAAAGGCGTTTTCGTCCATTGCTCTGTTTAAACTGCTGGCGGCTCAGGGCCTGGGATTTGATGCGGTCAGCGGAGGCGAACTTTACGGTTTGAGCCGGGCCGGCGTCGATATGAAGAAGGTGTACTTCCACGGCAACAACAAAAGCAGCGCAGAGATTGAGGAAGCGCTGGAACTGGGAGTCGGATATTTTGTTATCGACAACGTGATGGAGTGCCGCAGACTTATCAAAATTGCCGCAGAAAAAGACATTCGGACCAAAGCCCTGCTGAGGGTCAACCCGGGAATTTCGGCACACACTCACGAATACATCATGACGGCGAAGCCGGATTCCAAATTCGGCATTTTTATAGACGATACCGAACACATCGGAGAGGTGATTGAACTTCTGGCCGAAAGCAGCCATGTAAATCTGGCCGGATTCCACAGCCATATCGGCTCTCAGATCATGGATGCGCGTTCTTTCGAAAAGGCCATCGACACCATGACATACTTCCTGGCATACGTGCAGAGAGAGTACGGCATGGAGCAGACGGAGCTTTCGATCGGAGGCGGATTCGGCATAAAATATCTGGAGACGGATCAGCCGATTTCTCTGGGACAAATGTGTGAAACTATGGTAAAATATACGGAGAGGTGTATCCAGGAGAAGGATATCACCATTTCCAAGCTCATTACGGAGCCGGGCCGGGCCATGGTAGGTGAAGCGGGGTATACTCTTTACACTATCGGAGACAGAAAGCGGAGCGGCACCAAGGACTACCTGTTCGTAGACGGGGGCATGAGCGACAACATTCGCCCGGCACTGTACGATGCAGGCTATCGGGCTGTGCTGGCGGAGAAGTACAAGGAACCGGCATGGCACACCTACTGCATTGCCGGCAAGAACTGCGAATCGGGAGACGTACTCATCGACACGATTAAACTCCCGGAAGCGAAATCAGGCGATTTGCTCGCCGTGTATTCCACGGGGGCTTACGGATATTCCATGGCAAGCAATTACAACCGGCTGGGAAGACCGGCGGTGGTCTTTGCAGGCAATGGCAAGGCACGTGTCGTAATAAAAAGGGAGAGTTATGCGGATCAGTACGATCTGGAAATAGAATAGGAGGCGATGACAATTAATATCGTACAGAAATACAACGGCAGAAGTCTTTACTCCATGAAGAAACTCAGGGAGATTGCAGCGCACATCGCATCGCTGCGGGGACAGTATGAAAACATGGTTATCGTTGTCGGCAACATGGGACAGTCGACAGGAGATCTCATCGCAATGGCGAAGGAAGCCGGAACGAACATCCCGAAACGGGAGCTCGAGGTTCTTCTGGCTGCAGGCGAACAGCAGTCGGCATCGCTTCTGGCAATCGCACTGAACGATATGGGCGTGGAAGCGGAGTCCATGATGGGCTGCAAGAGAGAGATCGTGGCGCATCCGTATTTTGCGGATGAATACGCCAATGTCAAGGAAATCGACAACGAGAAAGTGAAGGGAATCATTGACGCCGGCAAGGTGGCGGTTGTAGCGGGATTCCAGGGCATCGATGAAACCAAGGATATCATCGACCTGGGCAGAGGCGGCTCCGACATCACGGCGGTAGGCATCGCGGCTCACTTCGGCTGGGACTGCGAGTTCTACACGACTGCGGAATGCATGTACACTGCGGATCCGCAGATGTATCCGGAAGCGAAGCCGATTAAAGCGATTACCTATGAAGAGATGATGGAAATGACCAATCTCGGCGCAGACAAGGTGGAAACCAGAGCGGTTGAGCTGGCCAAGAAATATAATGTAAAGTTATTTTTAGGGAAGTCTTTGGAAAAAGATAAGAGTAAAGGAACATATATCGTGAATAAGGAAATGATTGTAAATGAAAACCTCGTAGTAGAGGATATGCCGGTTACAGGAATGGGCATCCAGGATGAAATATCGATATTTACACTGCGGAACGTACCGTCTGACGGAAAAGCCGTTGCAGAATGTTTCCGCATTCTCGGAGAACTTGGAATCAACGTGGATATGATTTCGCAGCAGATGGCTGCAGACGGGTCATGCACGGTATCATTCAGCTGCGACGATGAACAGGGAAATACGCTGCAGGCAGAGCTGAGCAAGCAGGAAGGATTTAATGAAATCGTAATTGACAGAGTATCCGACCTGGCTATGATTTCGCTGGTTGGCGTAGGTATGTCAACGCACTCCGGAGTATCCGGCAAGGTGTTCCAGATTCTGGCCGAAAACGGCATTCGTTACTACCACATCACAACATCGGAAATCTCGATTTCCGTAACGGTAGCGATGGATCAGAAACTGAAGGCTGCAATCGCACTGTGCAGAGCTTTCCACCTGTAAACGGAACGCAGCGGGAAGGCAGAAGGAAAGAATATGTTCAATATTTCAAAATATCACGGCTGCGGCAACAACTTCGTGATTATCGGGGAAGCAGAGCTCGCGGATCAGCTGGGAATTGCCTGCGGAGAAGAGAGCGCGGATGCTTATGCAAAGTTTGCTGCGAGAGTCTGCGATGAGAGCGTAGGCATCGGTGCGGACGGCTTTATCGTCTGCCGGACGGAGCCTGCGCTGGAAATGGTCTTTTTCAACAGAGACGGCAGCAGGGCGCCTATGTGCGGCAATGGAATTCGCTGTTTTGCCCACTACTGCAGGGAGCATGGAATCCGGACGGAGGATTCGTATCCGGTGAAGACCCTGGCGGGCGATATGGTTGTGGAAGTCAAGAGCAGCAATCCGTTCCGGGTGCAGATTGACATGGGCTGTCCGATTTTCGAACCGGCTGCCGTATGCGTCGATTCCGATGCGCCGGATCTGATGGAACTGGAACTTCACCTGAAGGACGGAAACACACTGACGGTAAGCAGCCTGTTTATGGGGACGATTCACACCGTACTCTTTGTAGATGACACTGAAGCGGACCGGGTAGAAGCCCTGGGCGAAGAAATCTGCAATGCACCTGTCTTTGCAGAAAAAACAAACGTTAATTTTGTTAAGATAATCGACGATCACACTTTACAGATGATTACATATGAACGCGGCGTGGGCATGACGCAGGCGTGCGGCACGGGGGCATGCGCGTCGGTGGTGACGGCAGCCCGTAAGGGGCTTTGCAGCGGGAGTGCAGAAGTAATTCTGCCGCTTGGAAGCCTGAAAATCGAGATAAAAGACGATGGCCGCGTTATGATGGAAGGCCCGTCGGTTCATGTATTAGAGGGTAAGTTATATTAGTAGAGTTCAGAAGGGAGATTTAAAATGATTCGAGGATCGATGGTAGCGCTTATTACGCCGTTTGCTGAAGACGGAAGCGTTAATTATAAAAGACTGCGGGAGCTGATAGACTGGCATGTGGATCAGCAGACCGATGCAATTCTGGTACTGGGAACAACGGCTGAGACGCCGACGCTGACGGTTTCCGAGGAAGATGAAATCGCACGGATTTCCATCGAACAGGCGAAGGGCAGAGTACCGATTATCGTCGGCAGCGGCTCCAACAACACGATGGTGGCGATTGAACAGAGTTTGAAGTACGAGAAGATGGGAGCGGACGGACTGCTCGTAATCACACCGTACTACAACAAGACAAGCAAGGCCGGCATGGTAAACCACTTTATGCAGGTGGCGGACGCGGTTCATACTCCGGTTTACGTTTACAATGTTCCGGGAAGAACGGGAGTATCCCTCAGCTATGAAGCTCTGGCGGAGATCAGCAAGCACAAGAACATCGTTGGAATCAAGGAAGCCAGCGGCAACATGTCTCTAATCTGCAAATTCTCAAAGCTGATCAACGAGAATTTCAACGTATATTCCGGCAATGACGATATAAACGTGGCTCTCATGTCCATGGGTGGCGCAGGATCGATATCCGTAATGGCGAACATCCTGCCGAAGGAAGTGCACGACATCGCCATGGCATGTCAGAACGGCGACTTCGAAACAGCGAGAAAGATGCAGCTCAAGTATCTGGATTTCATCAACGCACTGTTCATCGAAACAAACCCGATTCCGATCAAGGAAGCGATGAATCTGGCAGGACTCAATGTCGGCGGATACAGACTGCCGCTCTGCCCGATGGCGGACGACACAAAGGCTGTGCTTAAGGCTGAGATGGAAAAACTGGGCCTGATTTAAACCGGGCTTTCTGCAAAGCGCGCTTCGCGCGCAGACGATACGAAGGGGGACGACAATGAATATAGCAGTTTTAGGCGGCGGCGCGATGGGACACGTGCTGGCGCAGATGATAGAAGAACGGGAAGGCTTTGCTCTGGCGGGCATAGTGGATCCTCTCAAAGGTGAAAGCCTGGCGGATCTTGACGGCGTGGATGCGGTCATTGACTTCAGCAATCCTGCAAATCTGCAGATGGTGATTTCATTCTGTGAGGAGCACAAGTGTCCTGCGATAATCGCAACGACCGGATTTTCCGACGAAGAAACAGCTCAGATTGAAGCGCTGGGTCAGAAGGTGCCGGTGGTATTTTCAGCTAATTATTCGCTCGGAATCAATGTGATGAAGCGGGTAGTTGCGGAAATCACGCCGATTCTTGAAGATGCTTTTGATATCGAGATTATCGAAAAACATCACAATAAAAAGCTGGATGCGCCGAGCGGCACGGCGAAAATGCTGCTTTCGGCAGCTGATCCGGATGGCTCGTATGAACACATCTACGGCAGAGAGGGCAACCGTAAAAGAGGAAAGGAAATCGGCATTCATGCCGTTCGTGCAGGCTCCATCGCCGGAGAGCACACCGTGCTGTATGCCGGTGATGACGAGCTGCTGGAAATCAAGCACACTGCGGGATCAAAGAAAATCTTTGCAGCGGGTGCACTGAAGGCGGCTGCGTTTGCAGCGAACGCCGGAAGCGGTTACTACACGATGGAAGACGTGTTGTTCGGATAAAGAAAAATTGCAAAGCACCAGTTCCGAGGGGACTGGTGCTTTCTGTGGTTTAAGCAGAATCGAAGGCGAATCCGCAGGATTGCGCAGGATTACGCCGGGCGGATAATGGAGAAAGGATATACGAAATATGGAAGCAAGAGAAATTATAGAATTTATTGGAAACGCCGAAAAAAAGACGCCGGTAAAGGTTTATGTCAAGGAGAAGGAACCCGTTGATTTCGCCGGATGTCAGGTATTCGGAAACGGAGATAAAATCGTCTTCGGAGACTGGGCCTGCGTGCAGCCGATTCTCGCAGAAAATGCGGATAAGATTGAAGATTTCGTAGTGGAAAACGACTGCCGCAACTCCGCTATTCCGCTCCTCGATATGAAGAACATCAAGGCTCGTATCGAACCGGGCGCTTTCATCCGCGACAAGGTTGAAATCGGCGACAATGCGGTAATTATGATGGGTGCGGTCATCAACATCGGTGCGGTTATAGGCGAAGGATCCATGATCGATATGGGAGCCGTTCTGGGCGGCAGAGCAACCGTCGGCAAAAACTGCCACATCGGTGCAGGTACGGTTCTGGCAGGCGTTATCGAACCGCCGAGTGCACAGCCGGTTATCGTGGAAGATGACGTTGTCATCGGTGCGAACGCAGTCGTACTGGAAGGCTGCCGCATCGGCAAAGGCGCTGTAGTAGCAGCCGGCGCTGTCGTAGTTGACGATGTTCCGGCAGGTGTAGTCGTAGCCGGAGTTCCTGCAAAGATTATCAAGGATGCTTCCGATACAGCAGCCGAAAAACTGGAAATTGTAGATCTCCTGCGCAAACTGTAAGAGGCGGCAATGAAAAGAAAAGCTTTTCGCGCGGCATTTCCATACACCATTCCCATTTTTGCCGGATTCTGGTTTCTGGGACTGACATACGGGATTTATATGAACGTTTCGGGATTCAGCTTCTGGTATCCCATGATTATGAGCATGACGATTTTTGGGGGAAGCCTGGAGTTCGTTGCCGTCAGCATGCTGCTGGCTCCGTATGCGCCGGTACAGGTGTTTATCATGACGCTGATGATTCAGGCGAGGCATCTGTTTTACGGAATTTCCATGCTGGATAAATTCAAAGGTTTGGGCTGGAAAAAAGTATATCTTATATTCGGAATGTGCGATGAAAGCTTCAGCATCAATTACACGGCGGAAATTCCGGAAGAGGTGGATCGGGGCTGGTTCTACTTCTTCGTAACTCTGCTGAATTATTCTTACTGGTTCAGCGGCGCAACCCTCGGAGGTCTGCTGGGCGGACTGATTAAAATCAACATGCAGGGACTTGATTTCGTTATGACGGCGATGTTCACAGTCATATTTATGGAGCAGTGGCTGAAGGAAAAACATCACTGGAGCGAATGGATCGGCTTCGGGAGCAGCATTGGCTGCCTTCTGGTGTTCGGAGCGGACAATTTCATGATTCCGACGATGATTTGTATTCTGCTGGCGCTGACCACCTTGAGAAAATGGCTGGATCCAAAGGAGGCGGCGGAAGTATGATGACGATGACGCAGCAGATTATTACGATTGCACTGTGTGTCGCCGGAACCATGCTGACCAGATTTCTGCCTTTTATGGTGTTCAATGGAAAACGGCCGACACCGCGTTATATTCAGTATCTCGGCAAAGTTTTGCCGGGGGCGGTATTCGCAATGCTGGTGATTTACTGTCTGAGAAATGTTTCGTTTGTCAGCGGCAGTTACGGAATTCCCGAGCTTATCGGAATAGGAGTGACTGCGGGGCTGCATCTGTGGAAAAGGCAGATGCTGCTGTCCATCGCAGGCGGTACGGTCTGCTATATGATGCTGGTGCAGTTTCTGTTTTGAGCCGGCGGGCTTAATGTATAAAATCGAAAATAAAGAATAAAACAAAACTCCCGGACTTTGGGGTCATGGCAAACCTCAAAGTCCGGGAGTTTTAGGCTGCGGTGCTGTAATGGCCGGAAAGTAGTGAGAAACCCATAATGCCGGAAGCAGCACAGCCTGCAAATAATTGCCTTATTTTACTTCAACCGTCCAGTCCATCTCATCGGCAATCTTGCCTGTCTGGATGCCGTAGATTGTATCGTACAGTTCCTGTGCGATAGGACCGATTTCTCCGTTGTTGATGATCATATTGTCATCCTTGTAGCGCAGCTCGCCTACCGGAGAGATTACCGCAGCGGTACCGGATGCGAACATTTCCTTGAGCTGACCGTCCTTGTAAGCCTGAACGATTTCGTCGATTGTTGTCTTTCTTTCAGCAACCTTTATGCCTTTTTTCTTCAGAATAGCGATTACGGAATTTCTCGTAATACCCGGCAGGATTGTTCCGTCCAGCGGAGCGGTTACGACTTCATCGCCGATTACAAAGAATGCGTTGGAAGTACCGACTTCTTCAACGTATTTTCTGTGAACGCCGTCCAGCCACAGAATCTGCTCATAACCTTTGGCGTGAGCTTCTTCCTGAGCCTTTAAGCTTGCTGCATAGTTTCCGCCGCACTTAGCTTCGCCGGTACCGCCTTCGGTAGCACGAACGTATTTATCTTCAACATACAGCTTTGTCGGAGCCAGACCGCCAACGTAGTAAGGGCCAACCGGGCTGAGGATAACGATGAATTTGTAGTGATTTGAACGACGAACGCCCAGGAACGCTTCATCGGCGATGATGAACGGACGAATGTAAAGAGCCGTTCCTTCCTTCTGAGGAATCCAGTCAGCATCGATTTTTACGAGCGCCTTGATGGCTTCGACGAACAGGTCTTCATCTATCTGCGGGATGCAGAGTCTGTCATTGGTGCGGTTTGTTCTCTGTGCATTCATGTATGGTCTGAAAAGGAGCACTCTGCCGTCTTCACTCTTATAAGCTTTCAGGCCTTCGAACATTTCCTGTGCATAGTGGAATACGACAGCTGCAGGATCCAGGCTCAGCGGTCCGTAAGGAACGATTCTTCCGTCATGCCAGCCTTCGCCTTCCTGGTAGTCCATGATGAACATGTGGTCTGTGAATTCTGTACCGAATCTGAGGGTATCCGGATCCGGTTTTTTCTTCGGGTTAGGATTTTTAGTAATTGAAAATTCGTATTTCATAACTGTCTCCTTTTCTTAATTTATATTTATTTTTTGTTATGCTTTTTTGGATTTTCCGCGTATATATTTTACACCAATTCAATGGGAAAGTCCATCAATACATGAATACTATAATACTAACATTGTGCCATGTCAACAAGAAATCGAAGAAAAACTTATAAATATAAACAAAAACAACAAAAGTGCCGCAAATTCTTTAAACCCACATAATCAGCCCCTATAATATGATACTATGAAGAGAAGAAAAGAGAAACGAAGCCTGCCGGTCCGTCTGTTTTCGCTGCTTATCAAGCTGGTGGCGGCAGCCGTCATACTGGTCGTAGGCATAAATGTATATATAACGAAATCCACAGAAAAGGAAATCGCCGTATCCGTGACGTCAAGCGGGCAGACGGCCACCGCGCAGGAACTGCAGACTTTGCGCGCCGCCGATCCCGAGTGCATCCTGGTGCTCGGTGCTGCCGTAAAGCCGGACGGAACGCCGTGTAAAATGCTCCGCGACAGGCTGGATCTGGGAATCGCACTGTATAAACAGGGTGTTGCGCCGAAGCTGCTCTTTTCGGGTGACAACGGGCAGGTCGTATATAATGAAGTCAACGCCATGAAGAAATACGCTGTGGAGGCCGGCGTGCCGGAAGAGGATATTTTCCTCGATCATGCAGGTTTTTCCACCTACGAATCGGTGTATCGCGCCAAAACAATATTTGACGTTGACAGCATGGTGGTCGTAACCCAGAAATACCATCTGTACCGAACGCTTTACGGCTGCCGGAGGATGGGTATCACCGCACTCGGCGCCGCTGCAAAGGACACAAGCAAGGGGCAGGAGACGCGGGAAGTTCGCGAAATCATGGCGCGCGGCAAGGATTTTGTCAAATGGACATTTAAACCGCAGCCGACATTTATGGGTGAGACGATCTCAATCAGCGGAAGCGGGCTTTCGACTCAGTAGCGCACTCTCGACTCAATAGCGTCTAAAGCAAAGGAGCAGCATATGAATCAAGCAGGATCAAAAGTAGCGCTGGTACGCTGCTTTTCTTATCAGAAAAATGAAGTAGAGGAAGCGCTCGGCAAGGGTGTGGAGCTTCTCGGAGGATTTTCGGAGATTTTTTCCGCAGAGCCGCAGACCGCAGATGCTGCAAAGACTTCGGCAGAGGACTTTGCAGGACGAAAAATAACGACCGAAAGCAAGCTGATTTTAAAACCGAATCTTCTGTCAAAGACGCCTCCGGACAAGGCATGCACCACCCACCCGGCGGTGTTTCACGCCGTGGGCAGGGCATTGCAGGAAGCCGGATATACAAATCTTAAATATGGAGACTCTCCGGGCAACCCTATGATCAAGGTGGAGAAAACAGCTGAGGAATGCGGCATTAAACAGGCGGCCGATGACCTCGGAATACCCATGGGAGATTTTGAACATGGGACTCAGGTGGAATTTGCAGGAAGAGCAGCGGATCATTTCGTCCTCTGCAATGAAGTGCTGAATGCGGACGGCATCATCAATATCTGTAAGATGAAAACACATCAGCTCGAACGGATTACCGGAGCCGTGAAAAACACATTCGGATGTGTGTTCGGCATAAACAAGGGAATGTCTCACGCGAAGTTTGCAACGGCGGAGACATTCGCCAAGATGATTGCGGATCTCAACCTGCTGGTGCGCCCGGTCCTGCATGTCATGGATGGAATTATGGCCATGGAAGGAAACGGACCGCAGTCGGGAACACCGACGCCGATGAATGTCCTGCTTTTATCGACTGATCCGGTGGCGCTGGATGCGGTGTTCTGTCATCTTGTGAATCTGAAACCGGAGCTGGTGCCGACCAATGTCAGCGGTGCGCAGCAGGGCGTCGGATGCTTTGCGGAAACAGAAGTGCTGACGGAAGACGGAAGCCTGACGGCTGAAGAGGCAGGCAAAAAATACGGCAATAAAAAATTCAATGTACAGCGGAGCGCAGAATTTCGAGGTGCACTTAAACCCGTGAAATTTTTGGCGCCGTTTCTGGAGAAAAAGCCCGCAGTGAAGCGGGACAGATGCGTGGGCTGCGGAATCTGCGTGCGCGCATGCCCGGTAGAGGGGAAAGCCGTTGCGGTCAGAGCCGGCAAGGCGGAGTACGATTACGGTAAATGCATTAAATGTTACTGCTGTCAGGAGATGTGCCCGGAGGAAGCCATCACCGTAAAAAAATCGCTTCTGGCGCGAATTGCCGATAGGCGCTGGAAAGTGTAGGCATTCGAGGATCGGCAGTATTCGGCTGATGAGAATCCTTTAAAAAGCGATACTTTTTGCAGGGGAAAACCGGTGTTTGTTCATAAAAAGCGAGACAGTCAATGTCTCGCTTTTTAAAATTCTTTATTTTGAACTGAAAATTCATTTATTCCAGGCCAACGGCATTTGCCCCGAATTTCGCCTGCTTTTTTGTAAATCCTTCTGATTCCAGCTGCTCGACCATCTCGTCATATGTGAAGGTCGTGGCATCCATGTACTGCTCAGCCATTTCTTTTGCTTCTTTATTCCAGCTGGTGCTGCAGTTGTCAGCTGCATAAGCGGCATCGTCAGCGGTGTATCCGTCATGTTCCAGCTGTTTAATCAGTCCTTCTCGGGAAAGAGCCAGAGTATCCACATACTCGTTTGCTTTATCGAGAGCCTGCTGCTGAGTTTCCGTTGCGGCGGCATTCTGCGATGTGTCCTCAGAGCTGCTGTCATTGCTGCTTGAAGTTTCGTAGGTGGTGTTATTGGTATCCCCGTACAGGTACTGTTCATACAGAGCAGGGCCATAGGTGCAGAGGAAATATCCCTCGAAAAGCAGGACTGCGGCGATAAGCAGAGTGATAATGATGCGTACCACTACCGGGAATTTCCTGCGTACCCACATGAGAATCAGGCCTATTGGCCAGATTATAATCAGCATCAGAATGATGAACCATGATTTGTGGGAAATGCCATCTTTCTTCGCATTGTCTTCGACGTAGTCGCCCCACGGGTCGTCGGCTGTTTCAAAGCCCTGATACCATTCGCTTTCCTCGTAGGATACTACCGGTTCGTTTTGCGGCAGAGGATCGTCTTTGTAGCGTTTTTTGGAGAAGTTGCCGCGCACGGTTGTTTCGCTCTCCAGCGTGGAGTAGTAGCAGGTGCCGCATACGATGGCGAATGGTTCCTGCTCGGATTCCTTCTGCCAGCGGCGGGCAGCTCTTGAAGCGTGTTCCCGGGCATATCTGCGGTTGTTTTCTCGGCGGACCTGTTCGTTTTGTTTGCGAATCAGTTCCTGACGGGTCGGCAGATGTTCTTCCTGATTGCCGTCTGGATTATCGGTTGAATCATCAGTTGGATTGCCATCCGAACCGTCGTCCGAACCACCGCCTGTAATTTCGGTTTCGCTGTTTATATCTTCGGTGTCATCTTTCGGGATGTCTTCGGCTTCAGCGGATTTATCATCGGCCTTATCCTCCGGATTGTTTTCGGAGTCAAAGTCTGTCGATTCCGGCTCTTCTGCGGGTTTGCCGCTCGGTTCCTCCGGATCGCCTGCGGGGTCGCCGCCCGGTTCCTCTGGATTGCCTGCGGGGTCATCGCCCGGTTCTTCCGGCCGGTTTTCCGAATTGGTGTCCGGCATTTCAGAGCTGATTTCTGGTTTGTCGGTTGTTTCTTCAAGCTCTTCTTCCGGTTTGATGCTGTCTTCTGCGAGCTCGCCGTCCGGGACTTCCGGATTGCCTGCGGGATCGCCGCCCTCAGCCGGTTCGGCAGTATTGCCGGCAGTGCCGGCATTGTCAATATCGCCTGCAATTTCATTTTCTTCCGGTGATGCATCGGCATCTTCTTCAATATTATCCGGCTGGCTATCCAAAAATTTTTCCAACTCATCGGGTGACAGAAGGTCGTGCGGTGCAGTCTGATCGGATTGTGCGGCTTCCTCTTTTTGAGGAGTCTGTGCCTGTTCTGCAGTCAGGTCATCGATATTCTGCGGCTGAATTTCCTGCGCTGCGGCATCGGTACTTTGCGGCAGAGCTTCCTGCTGTAAGGCATAAGTGCTTTGCGGCCGGGTTTCCTGCGGTGCAGCTGCAGCAGTTTCATCAGGTGTATTCGCAGCAATTGGATCCGATGTATATACTGCGTATTTTTGTCTGTATTTTTTTGAGCGCCGCGGCAGTGTGGAAGGTCGGAATTCGTCCGGGCGCTGATAGGTTGCGCTTTGGGATTTTGCTGAAGGCCGCTGCAGCGGCTGCTGTTCGGCAGGCTTCTGGTTTGTCGGCAGCTGTTCCGCAGTCTGCCGCTCTGCATATTGCTGGTTTGCAGGCTGCTGATTTGCCGCCGGTTGCTGCGGCTGTGTTTGCTGCTGCTTCGCAGCAGCCGTGCGAGGCTGCTCGGCAGCATCCGAAATATTTCGGTTTGCAGCTGCAGGCCGGTTTACAACCGGCTTCGATGAATCTGTTAAAGGCTGTATGCGATGTACGGCACCGGGATCTTTCTGCACATAGCGATTCCCGGTCGAAATCGCGCGGCCGCCGGCTGTTGCACCGGGAGCCTTTGATGGATCAAAGCGCTGATATTGAATCGTGCGCTGTACTTTTTCATTTGGGTCGTTCTGCAGGGTAACGGTGGCCGTTCCGCAAACCGGGCAGACATCTTTATCTGTTTTGTGACCGCAAGTAGGACATTGTTTCATTTCTCTATCACCATAATCTTTCTCTGTCTGATTGGCCCGAAAGTCTTCTAAACAATAATATATTTTATCATTTATTGCAGGCGGCGGCAAGGGCAGGGGGAGAAATGGCATGAGCGCTGCGAATTTCCAGGCAAGATTTTATGAGAAAGAGCGATATTTTCGGCCGAAACACATAGAGATTTTCTGCAAAAATTAATCACAAAACGGATTGATAAGAAATTAGGATAATTTATTATCTGATTAAATTGGGAAGGTTTGTGAAAAAGAAAAACGCTGCATGAATATGCAGCGTTTAAGGGTGATATTGTATTTTTATGCAAAGCTTTCTTATCGTCAGAGCTTTGTGAATCGAAAACTATGATTTTGTGATGAAAAATCATAGTTTTTGCGGAATTGCGAAATTGCCGCATTGCGAAATTGCCGCATTGCCAAATTGCCGAATTGCGAAATTGCTGCAATTCCGCAATCACGACTTTTTCAGCAGTCCGCACACAAGGACGAATTTGCTCGGAAGAATATCTTCCTTCACCCATTCGATATCGATGCCCATTAATTTGCTTATCGTAAGTCCCACATTGCCGCCCAGAGCTTCGATTGAGTACCGCTGCTTTTCCGGGAATCTGCAATCTTTTCCATCTTTCTTCGTACATCCCTCGGCGCAGATAATGCAGCTGCCGGCGGAAAGGCTTACGCTGCCGGGAAAGTCTTTTTCGAGTTCAAAAAGCTCATCGGTTAATTCGTTTTTTACGACTTTTATCGATTGCTCTATTATTTTCGACATTTCGGATTTGCTGAAGCACTTTCCGGCGTATTTTTCATCAAAGATAATTTCCTGTGCGTATACCTCGAGCGTGTCGTACTGCTTCCAGTATTCAAGCGGGTCAAACTCAAACGGCGGACATGTCCATACGTTATTGTAATTCGGGCATTCTTTGCAGCATTCAAGAAAGCCGTCGATGTCAACATAGTCTTTCAGATATTCGGCTACCGCGATTTCAGCCGTGTGTCTTTTCACTGTATACATAAGAAAAATTTCCTTCCCGTTTCGATGTGTGCATTCATTATCCATTCCTGAGTCTCTTTATTATATACCCGTATTCTTGCGATTAGCAAGGATTTCCGCTGTAATTCCCGCATGTGTGCATCAGCCGCAAAAGCGGCAGACGAATGGTTTGAGCCGGGCTGCCGTTTGTGATATTATGAATAAAAGGAATACAGGATTAAAGAATCGGAGGTGGAAGAGGATGAGATTATTGGGAAATATTTTGTGGTTTTTGTTTGGAGGGCTAATAGGCGGACTCGCCTGGATTTTTGCAGGATGCATCTGGTGCGTCACAATTGTCGGAATTCCGGTGGGAATACAGTGCTTTAAACTTGCCTCATTGGCGTTTTGGCCGTTTGGAAAAGAAGTTGTATACGGAAACGGAACCTTTTCGTTCCTTGTGAACCTGATTTGGATTTTGTTTTTTGGATGGGAGATGGCGCTTGGAAACCTGATAATGGGTATTATCTGGTGCGTTACGATTATCGGAATTCCATTCGGAAAACAGTTTTTTAAGCTGGCAAGATTATCGTTTATGCCGTTTGGTGCAAGTATCGCAGTGTTGCCGCGTCAACCGTATTTATAAATCGGCAGCCCATGCGATGAGAGAGATGCTGATGAGGGCGATGCTGCGGAGAATTTTGACTGAATGAAGGGCAGTGCTGAAATTCCGGCTGTGTCAGGCGATAAATCCGGCTTGAGTAAAATGAAAATTAAATATCCGTAAAAAAGCTCGGCTTCAAGAGTTCCTCTCTTATTGTGGAAAAAAATCCGCTGTGCTATAATCGAAACATGAGTAAAAACAGACGAAGTACAGAATTTAAAAATAACAGCCGGGTCATCGACATGGAGGAGGCACGCGCCCGCAGGCAGCAGAAGAGGCGCACAGAAAAAGAAAAAAAAGAAGAAAAGGAGCTGCGCGCAAGAAAGCAGAGCACCCGGGGCAAACGTGCTATCCGCAGAAGCAAGATTCGAAGAAGGATAATCACGGGAATCGTAATTGCGATTCTCGCATTTTTCGTGTTCATGCTCATTTACAATATCATTTCGCTGAAAAAAGAACTGCATGACACGAAAGCGGAGCAGGAAGCGTTAAAAAGTCAGAAAGCAGAACTCCAAAAGGAACTGGAGAACTCGGAAACACCCGAAAATATCGAAACGCAGGCGCGTGAACAGCTGCGGCTTATCAAACCGGGCGAAGTTCTTTACATGTTCCCGAGCGAAATCACCGATAACAGCGATTCAAAAACCGACAGCTCGAAGGAGGAAAGCGACTGATGATACAGGATAAAAGCAAGGCGGATTCAGGCAATGCGGACGTAATGCAGCTGCCTAAAATCAAGGAAATCCTTGTGGTTGAAGGCAGAGATGATACCGCGGCAATCAAAAAAAGTGTTGATGCCGTCACAATAGAAACACATGGATATGGTATAACAGATAAGACTTGGAAACTGATGGAAGAGGCATACAGGGGACCGGGCATAATTGTGTTCACCGATCCCGACCATGCAGGAGAACAGATCCGCCGGAGGATTCTCGCAAGATTTCCCAATGCGGGGCAGGCATTTTTAGACCGAAAATCCGCAACAAAAAAAGACGATATCGGCATCGAAAACGCAGATCCCGAGAGCATTCGCAAGGCGCTTTGCAAGGCACACTGCGTATTTGATGCAAAGCCGGCAGCTCCGGTATTTTCACAGAAAGATCTGCTCGGGGCAGGACTTGTCGGACAGGCGGACTCCGCCGCACGCAGGGAAAAACTCGGCAGGATTCTCGGAATCGGTTACGGCAACGGCAAGGTCATGCTGCAGCGCCTCAACAGCTTTGGAATAGAAAGAGAGGCCTTTGAGAAGGCAATTCAGGAGTTATAGATGAAGTTATACGCACCCTCGACCATCGAGGCGATAAAGGAAAAACACAGGTTTCAGCTCTCCAAGAGTCTGGGGCAGAATTTTATTACGGATAAAAATGTAATCGAACGAATCGTGGAAGGCGCAGGGGCAGGTGAAGACGACCTCGTCATCGAAATAGGACCGGGAATCGGTGTGCTTACGGCGGAGGCGGCAGAACATGCGGCCAAGGTTGTGGCTATCGAAATCGACAGCAAGCTGATTCCGATTCTTGACGAAACTCTGGCGGAATACGATAATGTGGAGGTCATCAATCAGGATATCCTGAAGACGGATCTCAACGAAATCATCGATGTTCAGCGCAGGAGTGGAAGCTTCACCGGTGACGTGAAAATCATAGGCAATCTGCCGTACTACATCACGACGCCGATTATCATGAACATTCTTGAAAACTCAGTTCGAGCCGAAAGCATCACGATTATGATGCAGAAGGAAGTGGCAGACCGGATTAAAGCCTCGCCGGGCAACAAGACATACGGAGCGATCTCAGCCGCCGTGCAGTATTACTGCGAGGTAGAGCAGGTGATTTCCGTGCCGAAGGAGGTTTTCGTGCCGAGGCCTAAGGTCGATTCTGCTGTGCTTAAACTGACAATACGAAAGGAAAGGCCTGTCGATCTCATCGATGAAAAGGCTTTTTTTGCCTGCATTAAAGCAGGATTCGGACAGAGAAGAAAAACGCTGCTTAACTCCCTGACAGGTACTTACGGTCTGTCTAAGGATGAAATCCGCATTGTTTTGGAAAATGCGGGCATTGATCCGGTTCGGAGGGCAGAAACTCTGAATATGAACGAATTTGCAGATATTGCAAACGGAGTTGCAGCTGCCAAACAAACTATATAAAACTCGCAGGAGATAGAGATTTATGGAGAAACTCAGAAACTTCTACAGAAAATATCTGAAAAATTATCCGGTTTTGCTGTTTGTCGTTGCGGTGGGCATCGACCTCGCGGTTGAAACGCTGGCGCGGCATTCGCTGATTCAGAGCGTGTCATTTATGGTGGGACATCCGCTGGTGGCCATTTCCAATGTGCTGCTGATTTTTGCGATTGTTTCACTGTCAATGCTGTTCCACCGGCGGATTTTCGCATTGGTTCTGCTTGGACTGATTCCGATGGCGGTGGGCATCACCAACGGTGTAATCCTGGCCAATAGAATGACGCCGTTTACCGTAAAGGATTTCAGCAATTTGAAAGACGGAGCGGCAATCATCACAACCTATTTTTCGACGGTTACATTGATTTTGGCGATTGTCGGCATTGCAGCGCTTGCTTTCGGTGCCGTCATTCTGTTTCGCAAATCCCCGAAGCTGAACCGGAAAATTCAATATAAAAAGGTTATCATTGCCATCATTATCATCGAGCTGCTGACATTCGGCATAGTCAGGGTTAATACCAAGGTGGGCGTTCTGGACACGTTCTTTGCAAACCTGGCGACCGGATACAGCGATAACGGCGTGATTTACAGCTTCCTGGTTACGTGGATCGACACGGGCATCGATAAGCCGAAGGATTACTCCAAGTCGGAAATCGAGGGAATTTTCAGCAATGGCGAGCTGGGCAAGGACAAGATTTACACGCCGGGAGAGGATGACGATACCGATGTAAAAAACAAGCCGAACGTCATCTATCTGCAGCTGGAATCCTTCATCGATCCGACAAGAATCAAAGGCGTGAAATTTTCAAAAGATCCGGTGCCGAATTACCGCAGGCTGCTTAAAGAGTGTTCATCCGGATATCTGACGGTTCCGGCGGTGGGAGCGGGAACCGCGAACGTGGAATTTGAAGTTATGACGGGTATCAGCGCCAAGTTTTTCGGACCGGGCGAGTATCCGTACAAGAGCGTATTGACGGAAAAGACCTGTGAAGCGGCTCCGTACGACTTCAAACAGCTGGGATATTCAACCCACGCAATTCACAACCACAGAGGCGCATTTTACAACAGAAACAAGGTATTCGCCAATATGGGCTTCGATACCTTTACATGTCTTGAGTATATGAACAATGTTATGAAGACGCCTAAGAACTGGGCGAAGGACAGCCTGCTGACTGAGCAGATTCTGGACGCGCTGAACAGCACTGAAGGCTCGGATTACATATATACGATTTCCGTGCAGGGACACGGCAAATATCCGACGGAACAGGTGATTGAAAATCCGGCCATCACCGTAACCGAGTACGAGACCGAGGAGCAGCGGTGGGCATATGAGTATTATGTAAATCAGATTTACGAGATGGATTTGTTCATCAAAGAATTGACGGATACGCTGAGCAGCTATGATGAAGATGTCGTGCTCGTAATGTACGGCGATCATCTGCCGGCGCTGGACATGACGGATGAGTCCATGGCGGACGGCAGCAGCATTTTCCAGACACAGTACATCGTCTGGAGCAATTTCGACATGAAGAAAAAGAACATGGACATCAATGCATATGAGCTCAACTCGGAAATCATGAGCCGCCTGGGCATGTCCGTGGGGATGATGAACATATATCAGCAGAATTACAAAAACGACGCGAATTACAAACAGAACCTTGAAGCTCTGGCCTACGATATGCTGTACGGAAAGCGTTACATTTACGGTGAAACCAATCCGTTCAAGAAAACAAATCTGAAGATGGGCGTCAAGGATATCAAGATTACGGATGTTGTAAAGATCGGTGAGGATTACTACATCAAGGGAGAAAACTTCACTGAATACAGTAAGGTTTCTCTCGATGGAGAGATATTGAAGACCGTATATCTGGGTCCGACGATTCTGGCGCTCAAGGAGGAGGTGGATCCGGAGGATGTTTCCCGGATGAAGGTAAGTCAGGTTGAGAAAAACAAGGAAATTCTCAGCACGACAGAATAATCAGGAGATTACAGTAAAGGCGCTGCCCGGAGGGCAGCGCTTCTGTATCACTACAAGAAATTGATTCCCGACATGGATACAAATGGAGAAGAAAGAAGGAAAACATGGAAGAAATCAAAATACTTGCAATCAACACAAGCCCTAGAAAGGGCCGAAACACAGAGCAGCTGGCGGAAGCCGTGCTGGAGGGCTGCCGCTCCCTGAATGCGCAGGAGCCGGCAGCCGATGTGACTGAAATCGATGGAGCCGGCAGCGCTGCGGGCACTAATGCCGGCGAAACCGAAGCCGGAGCGATTGAAGCCGGCAAAACCGGCGAACTGAAAATCGTCACGGAGATGATCCGGGTGGGGGATGCACCCGCGGACGGATTTCAGCTTTGCCGCGGATGCTGGGGCTGCGTAAAAAAAGGCAGCTGCGTTTTAAAAGATGATTTTGTGACGGAAATCCATGAAAAAATCCGCAGGGCGGACGGTGTGATTTTCGCATCCCCGGTATTTTTCTGCGATGTATCGGCCCAGTGCAAAATCATCATGGACAGATCCCTCGGACTGATTCCGCTGGGAGCCGGCAAGGCTTCGGCTGCTGCCATCACCTGCGGAAGCGTAGGCGTAAACAGTGCCCTGCATACAATTCAGGGATTCTGCAGTATGCAGGGATTCATCGATGCAGGCTGGGTTGCAACCTACGGTAAGACCGATGACAAAACCCGCGGCAAGGAAGTCGCCTATGCCCTGGGGCGCAAGCTGGTTCGCCTGGCCGCTATGACCAAGCGTGAAATGGCGCAGGCCGATGCGAGCGGCGACACGCAGCTTCGCAGAGATCTGGAACACTGCAATCACTTTGCATACGGAACCCATACATTCTAAAATGCGATGGGGGAGAACCGAAACAGGAGCAGATTATGATCAGAAAACAAACCGTAAAACCGCTGGAGACCGGCAGGCTGTATCTTAGGATGTGGGAACGCTCCGACGCTCCGCAGTTTTTCGCATACGCATCAAATCCCAACGTAGGGCCGCAGGCAGGATGGAAACCCCATGAATCCGTTGCGGAATCACGAAAAATCATCGAAGCCGTATTTCGAAAAAAACACGCATGGGCCATCATAGAAAAATCCACGGGCCGACTTATCGGGAGCGTCGGATTTTCAGAAGATCGGTTCCGCCCCGGAGTGCGAAGCCTGGAACTGGGATATTCGCTGGCGGAAGAATACTGGGGCATGGGACTTATGACCGAGGCCGTCAAAAGCGTCATCACCTATGGATTCGAATACATAGGTCTCGACATAATGATGGTCCGCACGGGCGAAGAAAACATGGCCAGCAGGCGCGTTATCGAAAAATGCGGTTTTCGGTATGAAGGAACCCTGCGGCGAATTTACAAAATTTATGACGGTACGATTAAACCCGTTCGCTGTTATACGATGCTGCGGGAAGAATACGACAACCTGCGCGAGGCGGGAGTGCTGTAGGGGCTTCTGCAAAGAGCGCCGCGAAGGCTTTGCAGGAAGAAATGGAGAGAGATATGGCAAAGAAAAAAGACAAACATCAGCACAAGACCAATGCGGTTCGGATCGTAGAGGCGGCCGGCATTTCATATGAAATGTTCGAATACGACGCGCCGGCAGGATTCCTGGACGGTGTGTCCGTAGCCAAGGCGCTGGGACAGGATCCGGGAACCGTATTCAAGACCCTGGTGACCGTGGGGCAGAGCGGGGAGCATTATGTGTGCGATATTCCAGTGGATAAAGAACTGGATTTAAAGAAAGCGGCGAAGCATTTCGGTGAGAAAAAACTGGAGATGCTTCCGTCCAAGCTCCTGACAGCGACCACCGGTTATATAAAAGGCGGGTGTTCCCCGGTTGGAATGAAGAAAGAATTTCCCACCGCTATCGACGCCTCTGCGCAGCAGCACGAAAGGATTGCCGTGAGCGGAGGCAAAGTGGGACTGCAGATGATACTGCCGGTGAAAGATCTGCAGGAAATTACGGGAGCGCAGTTCGTGGATTTGACCGTCGACAAATAGGCGGCAGGCGAGCGCGCGAGCAAATTGTCAGAAAATTGTTTGGTGGTAAAAACAAATTACAAAAGAATTTTTTGTGTTTAAAACATAATTTTTTTGAAAAATCTATTGACATATACGTCTTGTTCATGTAGTCTATACAGGGCACAGAGGAATTGTGCCGATTTGTCTGCATTAAAATGGCGGTTTACATAACACCAAACCGCGGAGCTGCGGATGCACTGCCGGTGCGGCATCGATATGCGGAGCGAAAATGCCGGATGCAAATTGAATTAATGAGAAAATAATTCTTATATGAGAGGAAGTTGATAGATATGGCTAAGAGGTTAAATGAAGCAGTAGAAATCAGATGGCACGGAAGAGGCGGTCAGGGTGCCAAGACCGCATGTCTGCTGCTTGCGGATGTTGCGTTCAGCTCCGGCAAGCACGTGCAGGGATTCCCGGAATACGGTCCGGAACGTATGGGGGCACCGATTACGGCATACAATCGAATTACGGACGAGCACTGCAAGGTTCACTCCAATATCTACAAGCCGGATTACGTGGTAGTGGTTGACGAGACGCTGCTGAAATCCGTAGATGTGACCAAGGGACTGAAAGAGAAGGGTGCGCTTATCATCAACAGCAAGAAAACACCGGACGAGGTTCGTCCGCTTTTAAAAGGATATAAAGGAAAGGTCTGCACGATCGATGCGGAGAAGATTTCCATGGAGACTCTGGGTAAGAATTTCCCGAACACGCCGATGCTTGGCGCAGTCGTGAAGGTCAGCCACGTCATCGATCAGGAGAAATTCATTTCGGATATGAGAGAGTCGTTTCAGCATAAGTTCCGCGGTAAGGAGAATCTCATCGAGGGCAATATGAATGCACTGAAAAAGTCCATGGAAGAGGTAGAGGTAGGATAAACATGAAAACAAGAGCAAAAGATATCAATGAGAAGATCACCTGGCAGGAACTGACCACAGGCGTGGAGATTTACGAACCGGCGACTTCGCTTTTGGTGGAAACCGGCGACTGGCGTGTCAACGTGCCGGTGTTTAAGGCGGAGAAATGCAGGCACTGCATGCTTTGCGTGCCGTTTTGTCCGGACAGTTCCATTCCGGTAAAGGACGGTAAACGTCTGGATTTTGATTTGAAGCACTGCAAAGGATGCGGCATCTGTGCAGAAGTCTGCCCGTTCGATGCGATTGATTTTGTAAAGGAGGAAAAGTAGATGGCCAAACGCGACAGAATGTCCGGCAACGAAGCCGTGGCAACAGCAATGAGACAGATTAACCCGGACGTCATGGGTGCTTTTCCGATTACACCATCGACGGAAATTCCGCAGTATTACTCCCAATTTATAGCTGACGGACTGGTGGACACGGAGTTCGTACCGGTCGAATCGGAGCACAGCGCCATGTCGGTATGCATCGGAGCATCGGCGGCGGGAGCTCGAGCGGTAACCGCGACTTCGTCCGCAGGACTGGCGTTTATGTGGGAACTGCTTTATGTGGCTGCTTCGGCCAGACTGCCGATTACGATGGCCGTGGTAAACAGAGCGCTCACCGGACCGATAAACATCAACAACGACCACTCCGACTCCATGGGAGCCAGGGATGCGGGCTGGATTCAGATTTACGCGGAAACCAATCAGGAAGTATACGATAATTACATACAGGCGATGCCGATTTCGGAAACGATTCGACTGCCGATTATGATTTGTCAGGACGGTTTTATTACGAGCCACGGCGTGTCCAACATTGAACTGCTCGAAGACGAAGAGGTTAAGGAATTTGTCGGCGAATACAATCCGGAAAACTATTTGCTCAAGTCGGAAAATCCGCTGGCGGTAGGCCCTTACGGGATTTCTCCGTACTATATGGAAGCCAAGCGTCAGCAGGCTCAGGCGATGAAGGATGCGATGCCGATTATCATGGATGTTGCAAAGCGTTATGAGAAACTGACCGGACGCAAATATGGATTTTTTGAAGAATACATGATGGATGATGCGGAGGTTGCACTGGTTGTCATCGGCTCCAGCGCAGGCACAGGCAAGGAAGCCGTAGACAGGCTCCGCGCAGAAGGTAAGAAGGTGGGACTCATCAAGCTGAGAGTCTTCCGTCCGTTCCCGCGCGTGCCTCTGGCAGAAGCGATGTGCAAGGTAAAGGCAGTGGCTATCATGGATAAAGCCGAGAGTTTTTCAAACAGCGGCGGTCCGCTTTTCAATGAGGCGAGAAATTCGCTGTACGATTTGCCGAATAAGCCGTATGCAATCAACTATATTTACGGCCTCGGCGGCAGAGATATCACGGTGGAAGACTATTACGAGATCTACAAGGATCTGTTTATCATATATGATACCGACGATCCGGGTGATATATACCGGTACGTCGGTGTAAGAGATTCCCGTTATGCAGAAGGCGGCTTCGATCACAGAAAAGAATCGGAATAGCCGGAGAAAGGAGAAGGAATCATGGCTTACAATTTAAAAAAAGAAGTGGAAAAACCGGAGCGCCTTGCCGGCGGTCACAGGCTTTGCGCCGGATGCGGTGCAGGTATTGCCGTGCGCGGCGTACTGCGTGCCCTGGAACCGGAAGACAAGGCGGTTATCACCAATGCCACCGGATGTCTGGAAGTATCCACGTTTATCTATCCGCATACAGCGTATTATGACAGTTACATCCACACGGCGTTTGCCAATGGTGCGGCGACTTGCTCCGGCGTGGAAGCGGCATATAATGTTTTAAAGAAAAAAGGCAAAATCAAAGACAACTTCAAGTTTATCACATTCGGCGGCGACGGCGGTACTTACGATATCGGACTTCAGTCTCTGTCCGGCGCGATGGAACGCGGACATGACATGGTCTATGTCTGCTACGATAATGAAGCATACATGAATACCGGTATTCAGCGGTCGTCTTCGACTCCGCGGTTTGCCAATGCGACGACATCTCCGGCGGGCAAGGTCATCCCGGGTAAACAGCAGAACAAGAAGAATCTGACGGAAATCATCGCAGCGCACAATGTTCCGTATGCCGCACAGACCACGTTTATCGGAAACTTCAAGGATCTTCATGAAAAGGCTCATAAGGCGATATATACTCAGGGACCGTGCTTCCTCAACGTGCTGGCTCCGTGCCCGCGCGGCTGGCGTTATGAGACTCCTGAAATCGCAGAGATATGCCGCCTGGCGGTGGAAACCTGCGTATGGCCGCTCTACGAAATCGTAGAAGGCGTCTGGAAGCTGAGCTATGAACCGAAGAAGAAGCTTCCGGTAGAAGAATTCCTGAAAAAACAAGGCCGTTTTGCCCACATGTTCAAGAAGGGCAGCGAATGGATGATAGATGAAGCACAGGAATATGTAGACAAGCAATGGGATAAACTGCTTGCAAAATGCGAATAAAATAAGATTGGCTGAGGGTGCAGTTATGCACCCTCTTTTTGTGTGCGCCCGGCACCGCCGCCGATAGTGGATGTATAATGGTGTAAATTAAATAGAGCCAAAAGCTCAGCCTT
>CAVCML010000069.1:0-9988 GCA_963603335.1 Bacteroidaceae bacterium
CTGGTACTGCTGATTCATATTCTGCTGTGCATCATTGTACTGGTACTGCTGATTCATATTCTGCTGCGCATCGTTGTACTGGTACTGCTGATTCATATTCTGCTGTGCATCATTGTACTGGTACTGCTGATTCGCATTCTGCTGTGCATCGTTATACTGATACGGCTGACCCGCATTCTGAGCATTCGGCTGATACTGCCCAACACCTTGTTCATTGTAATGATACATGGTGTTCGGCTGCTGCGGTGCGTTCTGCTCCTGCGGTTGGCCGGAAACTTCCTGATACATATTGCCGTCTGCCGGCTGAACAGGATTGTTCATATAATCCCCATTCATATTGTTATTATTTTCGTTCATATTCGCGTTCCTCTCCTGACTATATGTTGACTTACATTACATTCCTATTGTAAATTGCCTATGCATAAAAGTCAATCACGCACGGATTAAAAACTGTTAAACTCCTCAAATTTTCCGCGATTTTTATTGAAATTTTACATAAAAAAAGGTATATTCCGCACCACCGTAAAAATCATATAAACCGCTATATTTATATAAAGAATCCTCAGCAGATTGTTCGCACTTCTGAACATCCGCGGATGTCCCGCAAAGGCACCGATGCTGATGAGAAACCACAACGGAAAGCTGAAAAACGCCACCGGATTGTAATGAAATGCCGACGGAATATCAAACCGCATCAAAGCCAGTGCCATTCGCGATGTACCGCACCCCGGACACTCCAGGCCGGTAATCTCCCGGAACAGACACGGAATTCGAAACGGCGTATGTAAAATCAAAAAAGTGTAGAACAGGCCCGAACCGAGAATCACTCCGTAGATAATCAGTATTTGTTTCTGAAATGCGTCGGGGAATTTTCGTTCCGACTCTGCCCTGACTGCGCCGGTTTTCGACCTGTTCATATTCTGCTCCTTTATTCTGCCGCTGCGTTTCTCTATCTCCGCTTGAGCACTCCGCTTTTCAGATCTTCAGCCGCCTGCTGCTTCATCACGTAATGCATTTTCTTGCCTGTAGCTGTATGCGGCAATTCGTCCACGATGCAGTACCAGCGCGGACGTTTATACGTCGAAAGCATCGGACTTTGATTGCAGAAACGGTTCAGTTCGGCGATGGTCAGCGACGGATCCTTTGCAACAACATAAGCCGCAACCGCCTGTCCGCGAATTTTATCGGGCACGGAAACCACCATGGAATCCTCAACCTTGTCGAACTCGTTGAGAGCTTCCTCAACCTGTGCCGGATAAATGTTTTCTCCGGAGCAGACTATCATATCGTCCTTGCGGCCGTTGATGGTAACATAAAGATTCTCATCCCAGGTTCCAAGGTCTCCTGTGTACATCCACCCTTTATAGAACTTCTTTTCTGCTTCTTCATCATTATTGTAATAGCTGTATGTAGTCTTGCCCGGGCAGCCTAAAATAACCTCGCCCGTAGTAATATTGTCTTTTTCCACCAGCTCGTCCGGCTCCGCCTTATGATCATCGTAAACCTTGACAATCCGCACCTCGTCATCGATGCAGCTTCCGCCTACGCTTCCGGCATAATCCGGTAAGTCATACGGCCGCAGGAAAGAGTTCCAGAATGTTTCCGTCGTGCCGTATCCGTTTAGAATATTCGGCGTCAGGATTTTCATGAATTTTCTGCAGGCCGCTTTTTCCAGCGGCGCTCCCATTGTCACAAGGCCTTTCAGCTTCGATAAATCATACGGCGTTTTTTCCTGGATTCTGGCCAGCATCTCCAGCGATGCAGGCGAACCCGTCAGAAATGTCACGCCGCATTTTTCTACGTACTGCAGCGTCGTCCGCGGTGAAAAACTCCGCATTATCACCAGACTCGCTCCCACATAGAAAGTCGGACACGGTCCTCCCGAATGGCTTCCGCCCCGATGAAACAGCGGCGTCATATTCATGCAGACATCGTTGGTATTCAGTGGATAGTGCATTATAGCGTCATGCGCCGACAGCACCTCGTTTATATCATTGAGAGGTACACTCTTAGGCAGCGCTGAAGTCCCGCTGGTGCACATCCTGATTACTTCATCATAGATATGCGGCTCAAAATCCATCTCCGGATCGTTCTTCGGCTGTGCGGATACATAGGCTTCATAGCTGTAATGACCCTCAGGCAAAGCGGTTTCTTCCAGATTATCGGCCATAACCAGCCGCACCGGCTTGTGCTCCGCATGCTCCACCGCGGTCGTCACCATCTCCGCAACATCGGCGGCATACAGCACTACCTTAGGACGATTGTGGTCGATGAGCAGCGCCAGTTCGCCAAACGAAAGCTTATAATTGGCCAGGTTCACGATTGCCCCTATCTTACGCGGACCGATGTATGAAAAACAGAATTCCGGGCAGTTCGGCAATACCGACATCACCACATCGTTCTTGCCTACGCCGTCCTGCCGCAATGCATGAGCAAGCTGATTTGCCGCCTGATTCAGCTGCGTATATGTCCAGCTTCTGTCCGTTGCCGGATCAATCAAAGCTGTCTTTTTGCCGTATCTTCTGACATTTCTCATAAACCCGTTGAGCCACGTATACTGATGCTCAAAAGTTTCAATAAACATTTTATCGTCGTACGTTCTCATAAATCCCCTCCGTGTCATCTTATGCCGCAGCCGAACACGCTATAAATCACGTTTCGCTGCTGCATAATCGATTTTCAGCATTATAAATATATTGAAACACTCTCCTCGTGTTTATATTCTTATTTCTCGGTGAGTTTTTGTTTTTAAATCGTCTTTTTGCATTGTATTATAGCGTTTTATGTTTGTCAATCCGATACCGTAATAATTGCATAAGAAAATCCGCTCGCGATACAACAAAACTCCCGCCCATGCAAGACGGGAGTTTGATGTGTAAATTAAATCTTCACGTATAATCATGCGCGTTGCTGCATGTTATGCGTCCATTCTGCACGCACTACACGAGCTCTACGACTATCTTCTTTTTCTTGCCCTTTTCAACCAGCATCTTGCCGTCTTTAAAGGATTCCGCCGTAATCTGCATCTTCTTGTCCGTGACCTTCTCGCCGTCGATTTTGAGACCGCCCTGTTCGATGGTCATGAAGCCTTCGCGGTTGCTCGGCACCAGACCGAGCTCCTTGATGAAGCTTACAACGCCCATTCCTTCGCCGGAAAGCTTTGCAGCTTCAAACGGAGTCGTCGGCATCGCACTGATATCCGTACTTCCGCCGCTGAATGCCGCACGAGCAGCTTCCTGAGCCTTCTTGGCTTCTTCCTCGCCGTGTACAAGCTTGGTTACTTCATATGCCAGAATCTCTTTCGCCTTATTGATTTCCTGATCCTCAAGCGAAGCCAGTCTGCGCACCTCGTCCATCGGCAGGAACGTCAGCATCCGCAGGCATTTCTCCACATCGGCATCGCCCACGTTTCTCCAGTACTGATAAAATTCATACGGAGTCGTCTTATTGGCATCCAGCCACAGTGCGCCTTTCTGGGTCTTGCCCATCTTCTTGCCCTCGGAGTTTGTAAGCAGTGAGAACGTCATGCCGTAAACTTCCTTGCCCGTCTTCTTGCGGGTCAGATCAACGCCTCCGATGATGTTCGACCACTGGTCGTTGCCGCCGAACTCAATCTTAACGTCAAAGTCACGAGCCATAACCATGAAGTCATAGCTCTGCATCAGCATGTAGTTGAGCTCAAACATCGTCAGACCGCCTTCGCGTTCCATTCTCTGCTTGAAGCACTCTGCGCGCAGCATATTATTGACATTGAAGCAGGATCCGATTTCACGGATAAAATCGATGTAATTCAAAGGCAGCAGCCATCTCGCATTATTGACGGAAATAGCCTTGCCCGGTTCCGGTGTCTTATTTTCATGTCCCGGCTTGAACACACCGTCATTACCCTCGTATTTCCACTCCTCGTCAAAATCCAGGAAGCGGTCGAACAGCTTCTTGAACGCTTCGCAGTTGCTCTCTATGGTTTCGGCGTTCATCATCTGGCGCATATCCGTCCGGCCCGAAGGATCTCCGACAAAACCGGTTCCGCCGCCGAGCAGTACGACCGGCGTGTGTCCGAACTTCTGCATGTACATCATGATGATGACCTGCATAAAGTGACCCACGTGCAGGCAGTCCGCCGTCGGGTCAAATCCGATGTAGAACTTCACCTTTTCATTCTGCAGAAGCTCCCGCACCTTTTCTTCATCAGTGGACTGCTCGATAAATCCACGTTCCTTCAGCACGTCGTACACATTAGTGTGTTCACTCACGCTGTCAGGTATAAAATCATATTTCATAGTCTGTATTCCTCCAACTTACTCGTTTTATCATGCCATCAACGTTCCACCTGCCCCCGGCTGACATCACGAGGTCGGTTCACAAACAACGCAGGATCCGTTTTAAGCTTCATTATTTTGTGCCGTAAAGTCTGTCGCCGGCATCGCCCAGACCCGGTACGATGTAAGCGTTTTCGTTGAGCTTTTCGTCCTTTGCAGCGATGAAGATATCAACGTCCGGATGAGCCTTCTGCAGAGCTTCGATACCTTCCGGAGCAGCAATCAGGCACATGAAAATAATCTTCTTGCCGCCTCTTGCCTTGATGAAATCGATGGCAGCAGCTGCACTTCCGCCCGTTGCCAGCATCGGGTCAACGACGAAAATCTCTCTCTTATCTATATCATTCGGCAGTTTGCAGTAGTATTCTACAGGTTCATGCGTTTCCGGATCCCTGTAAAGTCCTACATGACCAACCTTTGCATTCGGCACCAGCGCCAGCATACCGTCTACCATGCCCAGTCCGGCACGCAGAATCGGCACGATTGCAATATCCTCACCCTTCAGCATATTCACCTTTGTGTCGCAGATCGGAGTCGTGATTTCAACTTCCTCAAGCGGCAGCTTTCTAGTAGCTTCATAACCCATCAGCATGGAAATTTCCTTTACCAGCTCTCTGAAATCCTTAACGCTGGTATCTTCCTTGCGGATCATAGCTGTCTTGTGCTGAATCAGCGGATGATCGAATACATAAACATTACTCATAAATAGTACCTGCCTTTCTTTTTATCTCAATTTAATACTAACCATGTTTTTTCTGCAAAGCCGGCTCCGCCGGTCATCCCTTCGCGGCGCCCCGCCTTCCTTCGGAAGCAGGCCGGCGCGTGCGGGGCAGACTTATGCGTTGAGCATATCCACTCTTCTCTGATGACGCCCGCCCTCGAATTCGGTGTCAAGCCAAGCTTCCACAATCTTCAGAGCTTTATCCGTCTCCGTCGTTCTGCCGCCCAGTGACAGTACGTTTGAATCATTATGTTTCCGGGACATCTCCGCCATGTGAACATCCGTGCAGAGAGCACAGCGAATGCCCTTAACTTTGTTGGCTGCTATGGAAATTCCGATGCCGGTGCCGCAGCAGACGATGCCGCGATCCGCCTTGCCTGAAACTACCGCTTCACCGCAGGCTTTGCCGTAAATCGGATAGTCCACCGATTCCTCGGAATCCGTTCCCAGATCCACAACCTCGATGTCTCTGCCCGCAAGATACTTCTTGATTTCTTCCTTAAGCGCATATCCGCCGTGATCGCTGGCGATGGCAATTTTCATAAGATATTCCTCACTTTCTCATACTTTGATGATGTTATATCCGGCTGATTTAATCATGCGGTTCATGACCGCAAAACCCACCTGATCTTCCTCGCTCAGAGCTCCCGCTATAATCAGATCGACTCCCTCCCGATCCAGATCGCGAAGCCTTGCGAAAAAGTCACGCGCCGCCGTTCTGAACGCACGCTCTTCAAACAGAATCGAACCCACTTTCAGGCCCTCCTGCTCTTTTTCTCTGCGCAGTCTCTCGATCTCACGTTTTACATTCTCGTATTCGCCCTCCAGGATTACCATGTCGGCTTTAGGGGCGTAATGCTTATATTTCATGCCCGGTGCTTTGGGCTTGAAATCCGAGCCGCCCGGTTTCTGTGAAAGAGCTTTGTCGTAAGCAACCGGAACGCCGAGAGCCTTCGAAATATCGTTCGCCGTCAGAATTCCCGGTCTCAATATCGTCGGCACATCCGACGTCATGTCCAGCACCGTGGATTCGATTCCCACCCGGCAGTCTTCGCCCATGAAAATCGCCTCGATGCGGCCGTCCATATCGGCGATGACATCCTTCGCACGGGTCGGACTCGGTCTTCCGGAAATATTGGCACTCGGTGCTGCGATAGGACAGCCCGACTGTTCGATGAGCCTGAGAGCCACGGGGCTTTCCGGCATGCGCACCGCTACCGTTTCAAGGCCTCCGGTCGTCCTGTCCGGAACGCACTCAGCCCTGGGGCCTACAATAGTAAGCGGTCCCGGCCAGAATTTTTCCGCTAAAATTTTAATCTGCTTCCGGTTCTGCTCCGGCAGCTTGCCGAAGTCGTAGAGCCGCTCTAAATCGTCCGCGCGGCAAACGTGGACAATCATCGGATTATCGCTCGGCCTGCCCTTTGCATCGTAGACGCTGCCTACCGCCCGGGCATTGAGAGCGTCAGCTCCAAGGCCGTACACCGTTTCCGTCGGAAACGCCACCAGACCGCCGTTCGCAATAATCTTTGCAGCCTCTGCCATATCCTGTTCACTTGTCACGGATAGTAATTTCGTCTTCATTTAAAACGCCTTCATTTTTTCGGCCTGGTCACTGGTGATGAGGCCGTCTATAATTTCATCAAGATCGCCGTCCAGGAAATTGTCGAGCTTGTAGAGAGTCAGGCCGATTCTGTGATCGGAAACTCTTCCCTGCGGGAAGTTGTACGTCCTGATGCGCTCGCTTCGGTCGCCGGTTCCTACCATGCTCTTTCTCTGGTCTGCGATTTCTTTATTCTGTTCCTGCATCTTCAGATCGTACAGTCTGGAGCGCAGTACCTTGAATGCTTTTTCTTTGTTTTTAATCTGAGATTTTTCATCCTGACAGGTTACCACCAGTCCGGTCGGCTCGTGTGTCAGACGAACTGCGGAATCGGTGGTGTTTACGCACTGACCGCCGTTGCCCGATGCCCGGTATACATCGACGCGAACATCGTTCGGGTTCAGATCGACTTCCACATCGTCCACTTCCGGCAGTACGGCAACCGTCGCTGCGGATGTGTGAATTCTGCCGCTGGATTCGGTTTCCGGAACGCGCTGTACTCTGTGCGCGCCGCTCTCGTATTTTAGTCTGGAATATGCGCCCTTGCCTTTGATAAGAATAACCGCTTCTTTGATGCCGCCGAGACCTGTATCGTTGATTTCCATCATCTCCGTCTTCCAGCGGTTGCGTTCTGCATAACGGGTATACATACGCAAAAGATCCGCACCGAACAAAGCAGCTTCTTCTCCGCCGGTACCGGCACGGATTTCAAGGATAACGTTCTTTTCATCATTAGGGTCTTTAGGCAGCAGCAGAATCTTGAGGTCAGCCTCCTGCTGTTTGATGGTATCTTCCAGCTCGGAAATTTCCATCTTGGCCAGTTCCCGCATTTCCTCGTCGCCTTCCTCCAGCATTTCCTTGGCTTCCGCCATATCGGCCTTGGCTTTCTTGTACTCCTTGTATTTTTTTACGATAGGCTCCATCTCGCCCATCTCTTTAACATGCTTCTGCCATACCGGCTGATTGTTGATGACCTCAGGGTCGGATACCTTCTGCGCCAGTTCGTCATATTTCTCTGTTATAAAATCCAATTTATCAAACATATTGTACTCCTGTTTTACGCTATTTTTCTAACTCTATATTATATCAGATGTTTGTCATAAAAAAAACAGGCAAAATACATTTATTTCACCTGTTTTGAATGAGTTCCCGCAAAATTCAACGCCATGGAAAATGTCAGATTGCACTTAATTGTAATCATCATACGCTTTGCAAGCCCGAGCAGATGAGGCTGCTCCTTGACCTCGTCATCCACCAGAGCGATGTCTGCGGAATCAAACGGCAGCGGCACAACATCAAAAATGCTGATCAGCAGAGCAATTCCCGAAATAATCAGCAGGGCAATGTTCTTTTTCGCACCGCCCGATTCCAGGAAAGCTTCCATCTTGTCGGTGACTGCGGTAACATATTTCATAATCAGCGCTCCTTTTATACCCATGGGGGTATCGGTATTTCTGTATGTCATTATACCTATAGGGGTATCCCCTGTCAAGCCCGGTGTTCGGATTTCGCAAAAACAACTAAGTTTGGGAAAAATTTACTTGCCTTTAGCGCTCGTTTGGTAATAAAATATAAATAAAAAATGTATATGTCATATTATAAGGAGAAAATTAAAAAGTATGCGAAAAGACGGCATTAAAACAAGAAAGAAAATCCTTACCGTATGTGTCCATTTGTTTCTGGAGCAGGGTTATAAGGAAACCACAATTACACAGATTACAGAAGGGGCAAATATCACGAGAGGAAGCTTTCAGAATCTGTTCCCCACAAAAGAGGATGTGCTTTTGGATCTGGTGAAAACCATGTTCGAGGGACAGTTCGAAACTGCAAAAAATTTTGCCGGAAGCGACCTTTCTCCTATCCATATCTATGCTTTAGAAACGGCAATACAGCTGACGCTTACGGAGCTTGACGAAAACCTGCGGGAGCTTTACACCGAAGCATATACTCTGCCGAATACGTCGGAATATATCTATCAGCAAACGACGCTGGAAATAGAGAAAATTTTCAGCCGGAACTTCCCGGATTATTCCGAGAGCGATTTCTATGAAATGGAAATCGGAACAGCCGGGCTTATGAGAAACTATATGGCAAAAAAATGCGGCATTCACTTCCCGTTTGAAACCAAGCTGAACCGTTTCCTGACGGCAGCACTGCGGGTATATAAAGTGCCGGAAAAGGAACAGGAAGATGTGCTCGCTTATATCGCAGGCCTCGATATAAAATCTATTGCCACCGATGTTATGTGGAGGCTCTTCACAATGCTTGAAATGAAGTACGATTTCAAGCTGTCAAATCACGACGACAATCCAAATTTAAAATAAATTATATGAATTTTAAAAGCGGCTGCCAAAAGAAGTTCCGCTTAAGGATTCTCTAACCCTTGAAAATTCAGCATAGGCGAAATCTAAGCAAATGAAAAGCAGCCGGGCGGCAACAAATCGTTGCTGCATGACTGCTTTTTCTTATCTTATTTCATATTGGCGAAGCGTTCCACCGCCTTTGTGAAACTCTCAATGGTCTTATCTGCGTCACCGTATTTTATACCGTCCCGCACGCAGTGCTGTATATGCCCTTCCAGCACGACCTGCCCCGCTTTATGCAAAGCCGATTTCGCCGCGTTAATCTGTGCCAGCACGTCTTCGCACGGCACATCCTCATCCACCATCCGATCAATAGCCTGTACCTGTCCGATGATTTTTTTCAATCTGCGGTGAAGATTATCCGCATCCATACATTGCCTCATATGATTTCCTCCTCTGCCGCCGGCCGCCAATTCCCGGCGGCAGCTGACTGTATATCAGCCTCTGCAATATTCCGTGAATTTGCATCCTTATACCCCTATGGGTATCGCTCTTTTTATTATAACCGCTATGCAGGCCGCGTGCAACCGCCATATTTTTAACTGCAATTGCTTTTGCTTTTGCAATTCCACTTTTTGTGTATAAAATCCCTTCTCTAATCATAGTTCCCATGAATCAGCGCGGCATTTTTATGTTTTTTCCGCTCCCTGACCCTGCCGATGGTCCTCCGGCGCGCCTGCGGCACTGATTTTGTAACGATTTCCTAACAAATCTTTGCAGCGCAGGCGCACAGCGCTCACACTTTGCAGAAAAATGACGCATCGAAGCGCCGAAACAAACGCCATAGGTAAAAATACTATGATTTTCATTAAATTTCGCAGTGAAAAATCATAAAAACGTGCCGGCAGCGCGCCGAAGCGCCGGGCAGCGCGCTGCACCATCGCCTGTCATCGCTCGTCCGCGGGCACTCCGATTATCTCCGTTATCTCCACCGGATTGTGGATGACAGACTTCGCACCGCATTCTTTTAAAAACTCTTCGTCGC
>CAVCML010000070.1:0-15993 GCA_963603335.1 Bacteroidaceae bacterium
GCAGTATTTTCCGCAAAGAGTTCTTCCGCCGCAGACACTGTGATATCGCCGAACAAGTATTTCTGCTCTGCATCCACCCTTCGCTGCTTCATCATTTCAAGCACCGAAGAAAATGTTACCGCCACATCATACTTATCATCGCGTTTGTGAACCAATTCGCGGAAATCCGCTTTTCGATCCGGATTGCAGCGGAAAAACTCACTGATATCCTCCATTCGCCGCTCCTGCGTGAGACGCTGTTTTTCCGTTCTTCTGTGGTGCTCCCGAATTTCCTCCAGCTTCTTTTTGCGCCGCAGAAACTGCTCAAATGCCGCCTTGAATTTCTCAATGTCCAGGCTTAGATATTCGTCCGCCTCTCCGGTGTACAGCGTAAGATCCTCCTGCGGTTTTTCCAGGATTTTTGCAAAGCGCTCCTCGCGGACTTCAAGCATTTCAGAAATACGCTTGAATTTTTTATACTCCAAAAGCTTTGCAACAAGCTCTGTCCGCGGATCTTCGACCACTTCCGAACTTCCCTCCTCCGCTGCGGTCTGCGGCAGGAGCATTTTTGATTTTATCTCCAGCAAAGCGGCCGCCAGCACCATAAATTCCGATGACACACTGACATCGGTAATCTGCATGGCTTCCACATACTCCATATATTGTTTTACGATTTCCGAGATTTGAATGTCGTAAATGTTCATCTCCGCATGCTCAATAAGATAGACGAGCAAATCAAACGGTCCCTCGAAAACGTTGAGTTTTACTCTATAGCTCATAGTCCTCCTTCTTTAGCTGCACGCACATCGATACTCCGGCTCACCCCGCATTTATATATATCTGCCGATAAGTGCATTCATCTTCTCTTCCCATTCATACGGGTCCGGAACCGCACGAATCAGGCTTTCAATCTGATCTATCCGGCCTTGATCAAGATATTTCATATCCTGCGGCCCGTTCACAAGCGCCATGCGCCGAGCCGCCTGATACAGCCGTTTTTCATGCTCCGGCTCTGCAAGATATCCATCGATCATGCCCAGCATTTTCTCTCGATCCAGCACGATATGTCCTTCCACACCCTGCAGGAGATTTATTATGTGGTCGCTGACCACCCGTGTGTCAATCTCCGCTGCATCCCGAATAATCGTCCGTATTTCCAGGAGCTTTTCTTCGTCGCTGCAAAGCGTCAGCTCGCCGTTTTGATAGTCCTCGAAAAGTCTTGTTCCCTGCTTTACCGCAGCTGTCCGTATTCTCAGAAAATCCGGCCCGATTTCATTGATGACGCGAGATGTGCCCTCTGCATTTTCCTTTGTCAGCTCTTTGCCCCCGACGCCCGGCATGAAGTAAACGGAAAGCTCAATGCCGCCGGCCTTTATGTTTTTTCCGGCCGTGATCTCCTGCTGCGATGTGACGCCTTTATTTATTTTCTGCAGAACCGCATCCGAACCGGTCTCAAAACCGGAATGAATCCGATCCAGCCCCGCTTCCTTCAGTTCTGCGTATTCCTCAGCGCTGACGCGGGCCAGATTCTCCGCCCGCCCGTACGATGTTATGCGCTTAATTCCCGGAAACGCCTGCTTCAGATAAATCAGGACGTCCGAAAGCCGTCCGCTGCTGAGCGCCGTCGTGTTGCCGTCCTGCAGAAAAACATTTTCACCGCCGTTAATCAGCCAGTTTGCCACCATGTAGAAGCACTGCCGTTCCGCCTCCGAAGGGATCTGTCCGAGTTCCCGGTTCAGTTCGTCTATATCCCACGCCCCCGCCGGAGTTTGATACCTGCGGATTATATCCGCCTGATATACGATATTATCTATGTCGGACTTGATGCTGTCCGCACTGTAGGCCTTGAACTTCGTATGCCTGTACAATTGGCAGAATTTACATTTATTCCATGTGCAGCCGTTTGTCACCTGCAGAAGCAGGCTATCCGCTTCACTCGGCGGACGAATCGGCCCGATTCGAAATGTTCTTTCCTGTTGTTCCATTCCAATATACTCCTTTTCTCTGCATCTTTGATGCGTTCTCATATGAAATTATTATACCGTTCCGCGCTGCAAAGGTAAACCGAAAAGTTTATTTTACAGTCTTTGCAGAATCGGGGCGCAGCCGGCAGCCGCGTACTCAGCACAGGCTTATCGTCCCCGCAAAAAAGAATATGACGCATCCGGAAAGCCGCCGATACGGCAGTCATCCTGATGCGTCATATTCAGTCATATTAGATTTTATATTAACCTAACAGAGTAATATAAACACCTGTTAGAATTGCAGTTGTGATAACGCCGCAGATATTCGCGCCGAGTGCATAATCCATGATAAAGCACATCGGATTTGCTTTTGAAACCGATTTCTGCGCCACCTTTGCAGTGGACGGCACACAGGATACGCCGGCAATACCGATTGCAGGATTGAAGTTTCCCTTCTTGAAGAAGTAAACCACATAGCCTCCGACAATTCCGCCGATACCGGACAGCAGAAGTGCAAGCATTCCCAGCACAAGCAGCTTCAGTACAGCCGGATCGAGCAGAGTGCTCGCATCGCACAGAACGCCGAGCATCAGTCCGAGGAAAAATGTCGCGAAATAAAGGAATCCGTCTCCTATCAGCTTTACATAAGCCGTTATTCCCGTTTCACGAATCACAATACCTACGAAGAAGCTTAGGAAAAGCGGTGCCGCTACCGGGAACAGCAGACAGAGAATCGCATTTATAATAACTGCGAATATAATCTTTGCCCTCTTGGATACATTGCGCTTTTTCTTTCCCTCTTCCGGTTTAATCACTTTGCCCCGCAGTTTTTTCGGGACCATCAGCTTTATCAGATACGGGTATCCGCCGTACGTAAGGCTCAGATACAGGTAGGCTACGATTGATATCGGCACGAACAGATCAGGTGCCAGCTTCAGCGATGCGAACAACACCATCGGGCCGTCCGCTCCGCCTATGATGGAAACAGCCGCCGCGGATCCCGGATCCAGCCCCATCAGCAATGCGATAGGATACGTTAAAATCGTTCCCGCTTCTGCAAACAGAGCAATCGTCATGCTGACAAACGGATGCTCCAGCACATATCCTATATCGCACAGAATACCTATTCCCATAAATACCAGGCATGCAATCAGACCGTTGCTGAATGTAAATGTATAGAGCGGCTGCAGAAAGTCAATCTGAAGATACTGCATCAGTTCATCCGTCTCTGAAAGGAGCGGATCAATAATCAGATTCCCGATCTGACCGTCACCCATAAACAATACTCCTGCATTGACCGCCGACATACCGAGTCCCATCGGAACCATGATCAGCGGTTCCAACGTTCCCTTCACACCCAGGTACGTCAGCAGAAATCCTATGAAAATCAATGCGATTCTTGCGATAACGATAGAAGGCGACTGCTCAAACATAGTGCCGATTCCCTGAAAAAGACTCAAAATGTTCAATTTGCGTCTCCTCCTTCTTTCCCGGTGAAAGCATTAATACAGGACAAAGTTACCTGCATTATTACTGCGATTCCATAAGCGATTGCCGTACCGATTACGATAATTTTTAAAGATAGCATGTTTTTTCTCCCTCCTTGTATGTAACGTTCTTTGAATCAACTTCGCTATAATAGTACAAGCAGAAAGATTTTAACATCGTAAAACGTACTTAGAATCCGTCAAAGCGCAAAATCCTAGTGTTTTCAAGCGCATCAAAATGCAAATTAGTACTTTTTTATGAGCCTCATTTTTTCGTTTCTCAATCAAATTTACTAGAAGTCTCCTATGCGGACTACGAAATTCGCATGAGGCGTTTAAGCTTTCGGCAGCAAAAAAACCGGATGCGGGAATTCCTCCCGTATCCGGTTTTTTATCGCATGATAATATCTCCCAAGAAATATTTCTGAGTTACTTTTTTGAATAAATCGTTTTGGTGCTGACTCCTTTTAGTGCACCGAGTTTTCCGGAGAGCGCACTCACCGTATCCTGATCCGCCTCCATCGCAATACTGATGATGGAAATGGATTTCTGAGGATGAGGGATACCCATCCGGCCGATAATGTGTTTTCGGTACTGATGCAGCAGCAGATTCAGCTCCTCCACCGATTCGGCGTCTTCAACGATAATGCCGACTAATGCAGTTCTGGTATTTTCGTCCATACTTGTCACCTTCTAGTGTTTACGGCGTCTTCCTCCGCCGGCAACATCCGCACGAAGCTCAGACTTGGCGATGGATGTCTTGGCGCGCAGAATATCATTCGGATCGCCATCCGCTTCATGCTCCTGCAGCCATTCTTCAGCACGGGCTTTTTCTGCACTGACACGTTCCATATCGATATCCTCAGCCCATTCTACCGCATCCGTATAAATGATAATCGTATCCTTTACATCAATAAAACCGCCGGCAATGGCTGCTACCTTATACGAATTCTTTGCAGCACCTTTTTCCTGAATCCACATTTCACCGATATCCAGGAGCTTGCACGCCCAGGCGTGACCCTTCATGAAGCCCTCGTCGCCTTCAAGTGTACGGACAATCACGAGCTCCACATCACCCTGGTAAAACTTTTTGGAAGGAGTAATGATTTCCAGCCTTACGCTGCTTGCCATGACAAATCCCTCCTTCTCCTATTTCTTGCTCTTCTCATACTTCTCGACAACTTCATCAATTCCGCCTGCAAACAGGAACATCTGCTCAGGAATTTCATCGTGTTTTCCATCCAGAATCTCACGGAAGCCGCGGATTGTTTCCTTAAGCGGCAGGTATTTGCCTTCCATACCCGTAAACTGTTCCGCAACGCTGAACGGCTGAGACAGGAATCTCTGAATCTTTCTGGCTCTGTTTACGATCAGCTTATCCGAATCGGCCAGTTCGTCCATACCCAGGATGGCGATGATGTCCTGCAGTTCCTTATAACGCTGCAGTACTTCCTGTACGCCTCTGGCTGTTTCGTAGTGCTCTTTGCCCAGAATGAGCGGATCCATGATTCTGGAAGTGGATTCCAGCGGATCTACCGCCGGATAGATACCCAGCTCAGTTATGGATCTGGAAAGTACCGTCGTCGCATCCAGGTGGGCGAATGTCGTCGCCGGAGCAGGGTCGGTCAAGTCGTCGGCAGGTACGTATACCGCCTGTACGGAAGTGATGGAACCCTTCTTTGTGGATGTGATTCTTTCCTGCAAAGCACCCATTTCCGTTGCCAGTGTCGGCTGATATCCTACTGCGGACGGTACACGTCCCAGCAGTGCGGATACTTCGGAACCCGCCTGGGTGAAACGGAAAATATTGTCGATAAACAGCAGTACATCCTGGTTTTCTTTATCACGGAAATATTCTGCCATAGTCAATCCGGTCAGCGCAACACGCATTCTGGCACCGGGCGGTTCATTCATCTGCCCGAATACCATCGCCGTATTTTTGATTACACCTGATTCAATCATTTCGTAGTACAGGTCATTACCTTCTCTGGTACGTTCACCTACGCCTGCGAATACGGAAATACCGCCGTGCTCTCTTGCAATGTTACTGATCAGTTCCTGAATCAGTACGGTTTTACCTACGCCGGCGCCGCCGAACAGACCAACCTTACCACCTCTGGTATACGGTGCAATCAGGTCGATTACCTTGATACCTGTTTCAAATATCTGTGCGGAAGTATCCTGTTCTTCGAAAGACGGTGCTTCCCTGTGAATGGATGCTACCAGATCTGTATCAACTTCACCTTTTTCATCGATGGTTTCACCGATTACATTGAACATTCTTCCCAGGACTTCCTTGCCGACAGGTACTTTAATCGGAGCTCCTGTATCTACGGCTTCCATGCCTCTTCTGAGTCCATCGGTTGAAGAAAGAGCAATGCATCTTGCCACATCATCGCCCTTGTGCTGGGCAACTTCTGTAACAATGGTTCTTCCCTGGTACTCTATATTCACGGCATTCAGCAACTCAGGCATCTCGTCCTCATTGAACTTTATATCGATTACAGGTCCTATAATCTGATGTATTTTTCCCTTGTTCATTTTCGCCTCCTAATTTTGTGCCTCGGAACCGGCTACGATTTCTATGATTTCATCTGTGATAGCAGACTGCCTTGCCCTGTTATAGGTGAGAGACAGCACATCCAGCATTTCTCTGGCGCTGTCGGTGGCGTTTTCCATCGCCATCCGTCTGGCGGCATGCTCACAGGTCGCCGATTCTACTACTGCCGCATACAGCATCATCTCTACGTATTTCGGAACCAGATAGTTGAACACCGCTTCCACCGATGGTTCGTATTCTACCGTTTTGGTATTTCGAATCACTTCCGGGTCGTGTTCTACATCAAACGGGAGAAGTCTCGCCGTCTGAACTTTCTGCTCCATGGAACTGATAAACGATGTATATATCAACTGAATTTCATCGATTTCACCCTTTGTATACAGTTCCAGAAGAGGCAGCGCCATTTCTCTGGCTTCCAGGAATGAAATGCTTTCCGGCGGAGCCAGGTAGTGGCTGAAAATCTCATAGCCTCGCTTTTCGAAATAATCCTTGGCCTTCATGCCGATGGCCAGAATCATCGATTCGCTGCCGCTCGTATCGATCATTGACTGCGCTTCCTTAAGGATGCTGCTGTTGAACCCGCCGCAGAGTCCTCTGCTGCTGGTTACAACTATATAACAGGTTTTTTTGATTTCCCGGTTTCCTTCCAGATATTCCACCGGGATATCCTTGCTGTTATTAAAGATTTCACTGATTGTATGAGTGATATAGTGTGAGTTCTCGTTCGTCTCTTCGAAGATTGCCTTCGCTTTCCGGAGCTTGCCGGCAGATACCAGCTTCATCGCATTGGTGATATGCTCGGTACTGGTGACACTCTTGATTCGGCGTTTTATATCACGTATATTTCCTGCGGCCACTCTCACACCTCCCTTGTATTTTTCTTAATCGAAAAGCTATACATTTGCACTGAGAAACTCCTTCTTGCAAAGTTCTACCGCTTCCTTCAGGTCTTTTTCGGTTTCTTCACTGATAACACCTTCGCTGCGGATAGCTTTTCCTACGTGCGGATACTGGGTATCCATGAAGTCAAACAGCTTGTGTTCGAATTCCTTAACCAGTTCCACCTCTACATCATCAAGCACATGATTTACGGCAGCGTAAATAATCATGACCTGCTTTTCTACCGGAATCGGCTGATACTGCGGCTGCTTGAGGATTTCCATCAGCACCCGGCCGTGATCCAGCCGTGCCTTGGTGTCCGCATCCACATCGGAGCCGAACTGTGAAAAGCTTGCCAGTTCTCTGTACTGCGCCAGTTCCAGCTTAACGGAGCTGGCTACTTTTTTCATTGCCTTAATCTGTGCGTTGCCTCCTACACGGGATACGGAAATACCTGCGTTAACGGCAGGTCTCTGTCCTGTGAAGAAGAGCTCTGTTTCCAGGTAAATCTGACCGTCTGTAATGGAAATTACATTGGTCGGGATATATGCCGATACGTCTCCTGCCTGTGTTTCGATGATTGGCAGTGCGGTAATGGATCCGCCGCCCAGTTCATCCGAAAGCTTGGCTGCTCTTTCCAGCAGTCTGGAATGCAGATAGAAAACGTCTCCCGGATATGCTTCACGGCCAGGCGGTCTGCGAAGCAGCAGCGACATGGCTCTGTAAGCAACCGCATGCTTGGAGAGGTCATCGTACACAATCAGAACGTCTTTGCCCTGATACATGAAATACTCACCGATGGCACATCCTGCGTATGGTGCGATATACTGCAGAGGCGCTACGTCGGACGCTGTCGCCGATACAACGATGGTATAATCCATCGCGCCTTTGTTTTCAAGATTCTGTACCAGCTGTGCTACCGTGGACTTCTTCTGTCCGATGGCAACATAGATACAGATTACATCTTCACCCTTCTGGTTTAAGATGGTATCGATGGCAATGGCAGTCTTACCTGTCTGTCTGTCACCGATGATAAGTTCTCTCTGTCCTCTTCCGATTGGAATCATCGAGTCAATCGCCTTGATTCCTGTCTGCAGAGGCTGGTTAACGGATTTACGCTGTAAAACTCCCGGTGCAGGGTATTCGATAGGACGTGATTCGCTGCTTACAATCGGGCCCTTGCCGTCAATCGGCTGACCCAGTGCGTTTACAACGCGTCCCATCATCGCATCTCCTACCGGCACTTCCGCTACTTTACCGGTCGGTTTTACGATGTCGCCTTCCTTGATTTCCCGGTCAGAACCCATGATTACAACGCCGACGTTGTCCTCTTCCAGGTTCATTGCCATACCGTATGTATTACCCGGGAATTCAAGAAGTTCACCCGACATACAGTTTTCCAGACCGTATACTCTGGCGATACCGTCACCAACCTGGATAACGGTCCCAAAGTCGGAAATTTCCAGCTGATTTTTATAGTTTTTTATTTGTTCCTTTATGACTGCGCTTATTTCTTCCGGTCTCAGGTTCATTTCTTCTCCTCCCTAGCTTAAATTAATTTGACTTTCGAGATCGTCAAATTTCTTTCTGATAGACGCGTCGATAATCCGGCCTTCCACCAGGATTTTGATGCCTCCGATCAGTTTGGGATCTGTTTCGTTTGTCAGTCTTACATTCATCTGCATGAGCTTGGATACATCCTGCTCCAGCGTTTCGATCCGCTTCTCGTCAAGCGGAACCACCGAATACACCGTACCGTAGGAATATCCTTCTTCTTTTTCTATAAGGCCTTTATACACCTTTATGATTTTCGCAAGATGCATCGTCCTTCCTTTATCAATCAAAACGTAAAGGAAATTCAGAAATTCCTCGCATACATTTCCGTCGAATATCTTCTCGATTACTTCTTTCTTTTCTTTCGCCGATATCGCCGGATAGTTAATAAAGTCCTGAAGGTCCGGGTTATCCCGAATTACCTCGAGCACCCAGTCGGCATTCTCTGCGATCTCATCTCTTTTGCCCAGGTCTTCCGCCGCTTCGTAAAGGGCAGTACCGTAGGTAAGATCAACTGTTAATTCTGCCATCCTGTACTCCTTGCTTTGTTTATAACTTCATCCACGATTTCATCCTGACCGACATTCTGGATTTCTCGTTCTATGATTTTTTCGGCAGCCATCATCGCGAGAGCAGCAACTTCTCTGCGCATCTCTTCCATGGCTTTCTGTTTTTCTCTCTCGATATTCCGTTCTGCCTTGTTCATTATCTCAGTCGCCTGTTTGTTGGCATCTTCAATGATTTCTCTTGCCTGTGCATCAGCCTTAATCTTGGCATCACGGATGATTTCTCTTCCTTCCGCTTCTACATTGGCGATACGCTTCGTGTAGTTCTGCATCTTTTCATCCGCTCTTCTGTTTACGGCTTCCGCACTGTCAAAGGCGTCCTGAATGGAGTCCGATCTCTTCTCCATAAAGTTCTTTACTTTTTCGAAAAAGAACTTCTTGAGCACGAGGAACAGAACGATGACCGTAATCCAGATCATTATAATCGAATAGTTTATCTCTATCAGGCCTGTGTACTCCATCATTCATCGCCTCCTTCCCTGTCATATGATTTCATACAATTTACAGTTTGAGGAGTCTCCCCTACAGCATGCCAACCAGTGGGTTTGCAAACATCAAAATGATGGAAACTACGAATGCGAAAATCGTCGGTGTTTCGGATACGCCCTGTCCAACCAGCATGATCTTCAAAATATCGCTCTGTGCTTCAGGCTGTCTCGCTACGCCTTCAACGGCTCTGCCTGCCGCATAACCCTGTCCAATACCTGTACCGATACCGCAGATCATTGCCAGACCTGCACCAAGTCCTGATAATCCCAGTACAAAAGCTTCCGGTGTAATTCCTGTCATGATAAAATCCTCCTTATAGTTACTCTTCTATATGATCGCTTAATGTAATAGCTTCATTGGCCATAAATGCCATGGTTAACATCGTGAATATGTATGCCTGCAGCACAGGCTCGAACATATCAAAGAACGCATTCGCCGGCAATGGGAATATTGCGTCCAGAATCGGTATGTCTATGAACTGCAGCGAGAGCGTTGCCAGTCCGCTGTATACCAGAGACATTACGATCAGACCTGCCAGTATATTACCGAACAGTCGCAGACCCAGCGAAAGCGGCGTCGAGAACATCTCGATCACGTTGATGATAATCATGAACGGATACGGCGAGCACATATGCTTCAGCTTGCCTCCCACGCCCATGAACTTGACTCCGGTTCCCTGAATCAGGAAAAATGTCGTAATCGCCAGCGCGAACGTACAGTTCAGATCCGACGTTACCGGACGGAATCCGAACAATCCGAGCATGTTCGAAAACAGCATGAAGAAAAAGATTGACGCCATGTACGGTGCAAAGACCGTTCCGAGCTTCACGCCCATAACGGACTGTACCATGCTGTACGCTTTTTCCACCACCAATTCCGCAATCACCTGCTTGCCCTTCGGAACACGCTGCAGCTTGCTGGCTGACCAGCATGCCAGAATCCCGATAATCAGAGCCACAATTACGCCCCATACAACGGATTCCGTTATATAGAACGATCCGTCGCCGAAGATAAAGACCTTTTTAGGTCCCAGATGCGATAAATCATGCATAGCTAATCCTCCTTTCTGCCCCAGTACTCGTCGTCCCTCTCCTTATCCTCCTGCTCGTACATAGCCTGAACCTCGGGGCGAACCTTACGCTTCGTATTGAAGTCCGGCTTAACGGCATTGAAATAATAGAGCGGAACCTTCGGTGCCAGTATCCCGGCCAGGCATCCCACCCAGCAGGGAATGGGACCCTGCTTGACCGCGATAAAAAATACTGCACAATATATCAGTATCCTTATTACAAAGCTTATCGTCGAAAATCCTGCATTGCCGCTGTCCAGCATCTTCCTTAAGAAGAATGCCAGCAGCCAGAAATTCACCAGCGCTGCGGCAAATCCGGCAAGCAGAAAAACGGTAAACCCGATATCAAAACCAATAATAAAAAGGGATACAATTTCGCAGACTGCAATTACCGCCAGCCCATAGAGTGCCACCTGTTTTTTAAGCTTACTGACTTCATCCATTTTGCTTTTTTTCTCCCTTTCTGATTTCCCGATTTGTATAACATTATACACCTATTTGCTGTATTTGTGAAATACTTTTTTGAATTTTATTGTAAATTAATAATCGCTTGTATTTCAGCGGTTTTAACCGATTGTTTTTGTATTTTTATGCTGTATTTTACGTACATTTCATACAAATTTGCTGATTTGTTTATGATTTTACACTTTTGCTACTCTTCAATGTTTTCAATGACATTTTTCAGCCATTTTTTGCTGAAATAACGCTTCGTAAGAATGATTCCCTTAACAACTTCCTCACTCTTTACCATCAGAACCGCAATATAAATCGGCCACTGCAGATACAGCGAAACAAAGAATGCCAGCGGCACACCGATAAGCCATACCGTTCCGGTCTCCGTGAACATGGCAAACCGCGTATCTCCGCCTCCGCGCAGCGTCCCTGTGATATGCATGGCATTGTATAATGACAGCCACAAAGACGCACCGTAAACGATGAGGATCTTCTTTGCATAAACCAATCCCGCAGGCGTAAAGTCAAACAGGCTCAGAATCGGTTCTCCCATTAAGATGACGCTGCCGCCGAGAACCACTCCTATAACCAGACCGATAACAAGCATCTTTTTTGACATGGCATACGCCAGATCCGTTTTGCCTTCTCCAAGCTTCTGCCCGACCAGAATCAGGATTGCATCTCCCACGCTGAACGCAGCCAGCGAAAACAGATTGTTTACGGTATTGCACGCCTGAATTGCCGCGCCCTCGGTGATGCCGATGCGTGCGAAGGCCGCTACATAAAGAGATGTACCAAGTCCCCAGAGGGTTTCGTTCGCGGTGGTGGGAAGCCCGTTTCGGCAGATGCGCCGGGCCATGTCTTTACTGTAGCTGAAGAACTCCGAAAGTTTTCCTGCGATTATATTTTTTCTGCCGAATACGACAAACAGAATCAGTCCCATTTCCAGAAGCCTTGCGATAGATGTCGCCAGTGCCGCTCCGTCGACGCCGAGAGCCGGGAATCCAAGCTTGCCGAAAATCATGATGTAATTGAGAATCGTATTGGTCGCCAGCGCCACTGCACTGGCATAGAGAGGCAGCCTGGTCTGCTGAGTCGCACGAAGCGCAATGGTAAACGGCTGAGTCACCGCCAGCATCAGGAACGTCGGAGCCGCAAGGCGCACGTAGCCGCAGCCCTCCTCGATTACCTCCGGAAATTTCGTGAAAACCCGCAGGATATACTGCGGGAAAGCCATTGCCGCAATAAAAAACAACATTCCCACTCCCAGCGCTACCGTCAGGGTGAATCCTGTTGTTTTCCTTATATTTTTAAAATCACTCACACCGTAAAACTGTGAAATAAACGTTGCTGCGCCGCCTGAAATTCCATACAGAAGCATCCAGTAAACAAAAAATAACTGAACCGATACGCCGACTGCATTGAGCTGCAGTTCTCCCAGACTTCCCACCATCAGATTATCTATGAGACTGAGGCTCGAGCCGATCAGGCTCTGGAGCGCAATAGGCAGGGCAATCCTGCGGAGCAGTGAAAGAAGTTCTCTCGTCTTGATATTATTCAATGTCTGTTGTTTCTCCACTTTTGTTGTTTTCCTTTTCTGTTGTTTTGTTTTTTTCGTTAAATCCGTCCGGCTTGCTCGCCGCTGAATGCTGCAGATGCTGCGCCGTATCGCTTCCCAGCAGTACGTACAGCAATATAGCTGCAATGAGCAGCAGTCCGATGCACTCTACCATCAGTCCCCTGCTGTAGATAACCGCTACGACTCCGAGTATGCCGCTGATGCAGTACATTATCATAACCGCACGTCTCTGGCCGTACCCCGCACGCAGAATCCGGTGATGCAGGTGCTCCTTGTCACCTCTTCCGATAGGCTGTCTGCGAGCCACGCGGCGCACGATGGCAAATGCCGTATCGAATATCGGCAGTCCCAGCACCAGCGCCGGAATCACCACGACTACCATCGTAGTCGTCTTTACCGCGCCCATGATGGAAAATGCCGCAAGTGAAAACCCCAGAAGCTGCGAGCCGCCATCGCCCATAAAAATCTTTGCAGGATGAAAATTGTACGGCAGAAATCCAAGCGCCGCCCCCGCTACAATCATCATGGCAATGGTCGGGATATAGTGACCGTGAATGTATGCCACATAGCCGATGCAAAGCGCCGAAATAGCTGCGATGCCCGCCGCCAGGCCGTCCAGACCGTCAATCAGATTGACCGCATTGGTGATGGCCACCAGCCACAGCACTGTCACACCGAAACAGAGGACGTCGCCGAACGCCATGTTCCCGTGTCCGAAATAATTGGTTATGAATTCAATGCGGAGCCCCATTGCATACACCACAGCGGCGCATACAATCTGTCCCGAAAATTTAACGATTGGCTTGAGATTTTTCAAGTCGTCAATCAAGCCTAATATATAGATGAGTGTGCATCCCGCCATGGCAGCCGGAACGCCTTTGTCTTCTGACGCAAAAATCGCCAGCGCCGTCATCATTCCGGCAAAAATAGCGATTCCGCCGAATCTCGGTATGGGTTTATTATGGACACGGCGGTCATCCTTCGGCACATCCATCGCCCCGATTCTGGGAGCCATCCAGATTGCAAAAGGCGTCACCGCACACGCTACTGCAAATGCCAGTAAAAACGGAGCCCATAACATAAAACTGGTTGCTGTCACTATGCTTCTCCTAACATTACGATTTTCAGTCCGGCTTCCTCCAGAATATCCACCGACATTTCATCCGGATAGCCTTCTTTTACTACGATTTTTTTGATTCCGGCGTTGATGATCATCTTGGCGCAGATGATGCAGGGCTGGTGGGTGATGTAAATCGTCGCCCCCTCAATGCTCTGTCCCAGAGTCGCCGCCTGAATGATGGCATTCTGCTCCGCATGAAGTGCTCTGCAAAGCTCATGCTTCTGACCGGACGGAATCCCAAGCTTCTGCCGCAGGCATCCGCCTCTTTCACCGCAGTGAGCCAGGCCGCGCGGCGCACCGTTGTATCCGGTCGCAACGATATGTTTTTCCTGTACGATAACTGCGCCTACATTCCTGCGCAGGCAGGTGGATCTCTTGGCCGTCAGCACAGCCATCTCCATAAAATATTCATCCCAGTCAGGTCTGTTATCCATAGAGTTCTCCTTCTTCATAATACACTTTCGCCAGATAAAGTCCGAACGGCGGTGCTGTGTGTCCTGCCGTCCGGCGGTCCTTTGCAGCGAGAATATCGGTCATCTGCTGCGCAGTCAGCCTGCCGCGCCCCACATCGACAAGAGTTCCCGTCAAAATCCGTACCATATTATACAGGAATCCGTCTCCGGTCACTTGAAGCTGAATCATATCGCCCTCCTGCAGAAGCTCCATCCTGTAAAGAGTCCGCACCGTGGATTCCCGCGGCGTGCTTCCGGAGGCTTCAAAGGATTTGAAGTCGTGGGTGCCGGTCAGGATGTCCGCTGCCCGGCGCATGGCGCAGGTGTCCAGCGCCTCCGCCACATGATAAACGTAGCTGCGCTGAAATATATCGATTGTTTCCGTATTTTTTATTTTATAAATGTATGTCTTGCCTTTGGCGTCAAAACGGGCGTGAAATTCCGGCGGTTTTTCCTCTGCCGCCACAATCCTCACCGGCGAGATGGCAAAGCTGCCTTTTTCACAGCCGCAAAGGGCATTGTTGATTACTCGCGCCAGTTTTTCGACAGGGATATTCACATCGGCTTTAAAAGAGGCCTGCTGCCCCAAAGCATGCACTCCGGCATCCGTTCTGCTGGTTCCGTTCAGCATAATCTCCGTCTTGAACAGCCGCGAAAGCACCGTTTCCAGATGTCCCTGCACGGTCCGTTTGTCCGGCTGCCTCTGCCAGCCGTGAAAGCCCGATCCGTCGTAGGCAATCTTTAGTAAAATATTTTTTTCCATTATAAAAGTATATCAAATTTGTGCGGTTTTGAAAAGTGGTAAAAAAAACGGGCAGAAGTCAAGTTTTTGCGGAGTTTTTGATTCGTTTTTCTGCGGTACGAAAAGTAAACAGATTAAAATCGGCATCCGACTGTGTTAAGGATGAAAAATTGGGAATTTGAGGGATTTTTTCATCCTTAACGCGGCGAGCGCAAAAATAAGGATGAAAGCACTTTTAAAGTGACCTGTTTAAGTGGCGATTCATCTTTATTTTTAAAATCAGGAACTTTAAGGATGAATTGAAGTGGGAGCTGCAGGTGCTGCAGCAGCCGGATGTCTGCGTAAAAAGAACTGCTAGCAGAAAGAATGTCCGGCATCACCCCAAAAACGGCCAGACTATAAAGATATAAAAAATTCCCATGCCGCATATATACGGGCCAAGCGGCTTTGCATCATCTTTTTTAGCACGCCCCGAAGCAAGCGCAATGGCTGCACCGATGCCGCTTAAGATTGATGCCCCTATGAGCACGACCACGGTTCCCGTAAGACCCAGCGCAAGCCCCAGACATGCGAAGAGCTTCACATCACCGAACCCCAGCACTTCCTTCTTGAAGGCCGCGCCTCCGAGAACAGCCACCATCAGCATGACTCCGCCTCCGATGAGAGCTCCCATAAGAGGCTGCATCAGACCGCTGTGATACGGGATAAATCCAAATGCCGAGATTGCCAGCATGATAACGAACTGGTCGGGAATGATCATGTATTTGAGATCCGCCAGTCCTATAATCAGCATCGCCCAGCATGCAAACAATCCCGCCGCCGCAAACTGCACATCAAAAAACGACAGACGGATCAGCAGGCAGCAAAAACCTGCCGCGTAAATCCAGCGCCACGGAAAGCCTTTAACCCTCTGGATATGAGGATCCGTAAGCTCCGCCGGAGGCTTTGCATCATAATCCGTAAGCCAGGCTGCCGGCATTTTATTGAACACGTACACAGCACCAAATCCTGCCGGGATTCCCAGCAGGACGGATGCCGCAATTTTAATTACTGTTAATATCATGGTTTTCTCCTGTTTCGGGTTTATTGTATCAAGTTCC